>JAPOZD010000281.1:0-1923 GCA_026706245.1 Alphaproteobacteria bacterium | reverse complement strand
CCGGGCGTTCGCGGCGGTTGTCCGGGGCGCTGACCTGAGTTTGCAAGGCGGACTCCGGCCCTTGCGAATTGAATGTGCGCAGTAAATATATTAGGATAAGTGGGCTTGCTGGCTTGGCGCGGAGGTTGGCTTTTGACGGCCGGAACGACCGAAATTTCGGCGATGAGCTTCGAGGACGCCATGGCGGAATTGGAGCAGATCGTCCAGCGGCTGGAGCAGGGCCGGACGCCGCTCGAAGAGGCGATCGCCGCCTATGAGCGGGGCGCGGCGCTCAAGCGCCACTGCGAGGACAAGCTGCGTCTGGCGCAGGAGAAGGTCGAGAAGATCGCGCTCGACCGCAATGGCGTTCCTGCGGCCGAACCGCTCGAGCCGGAAGCCGGCGGGTGACGGGCTTCCCCGACCGTCTCGGCCGGGTTCGCGCCAAGGTTGACCGGATACTGGCCGGACTGCTGCCGGAAACGGGGCGCGCGGAGAGGCGGCTCTTCGATGCCATGCGCTATGCCGCGCTCGGCCCCGGCAAGCGGCTCAGGCCGTTTCTGGTGGTCGCCTCGGCGGACCTGTTCGGCGTGGAGGAACGCTTTGCGCTGCGCTGCGGCGCGGCGGTCGAACTGGTGCATTGCTATTCGCTGGTCCATGACGACCTGCCGGCCATGGACGATGACGACCTCCGGCGCGGCCGGCCGACGGTCCACGCCGCCTGGGACGAGGCGACCGCCATTCTGGCGGGCGACGCCCTGCTTACGCTGGCCTTCGAGGTGCTGGCCGATGCCGAGACGCATCCGAGCCCGACCGTTCGCCTGAGGCTGGTCGGCGGGCTGGCGCGCGCCGCCGGCGCCGAGGGCATGTGCGGCGGCCAGATGCTCGACATGCTCGCCGAGCGCACCGAATTCGAATATGGCGAGATCGCCCGCCTGGAGCGTATGAAGACCGGCGCGCTCATCGCCTTCTGCTGCCGGGCAGGCGCGCTGCTGGGCGGGGCGGCGGCCGATGCGGAGCGGGCGCTCACCGCCTATGCCCAGGATCTGGGTTTCGCCTTCCAGATCGCGGACGACCTGATCGATGCCGACGGCTCCGAAGAAGAGGCGGGCAAGCGCCTGCGCAAGGACGCCGGGCAGGGCAAGGCCACCGTCGTCTCGCTTCTCGGCATCGAGGCGGCGCGGGCGCGGGCGAAGATTCTGAGCGAACAGGCGGCCGCGCATCTGGATTGTTTCGGCACCCGCGCGGACCCGCTGCGGGACGCCGCCCGGTTCGCTGTCGAACGCAGCAGTTGAGAGGTATCCCATGTACCTGTCCAACCGGACGACCCCCTTGCTGGACCGCATCGACTCTCCTGCGGACCTCCGGGAGCTTTCCGACAACGACCTGAAGCAGCTCGCGGCCGAACTGCGTTTCGAGACCGTGGACACGGTCTCGCAGACGGGCGGCCACCTGGGCGCCAGCCTCGGCGTGATCGAACTGACCGTAGCGCTGCATGCGGTGTTCGAAACCCCGCATGACCGGCTGATCTGGGATGTGAGCCACCAGGCCTATCCGCACAAGATCCTGACCGGGCGGCGGTCCGGGATGCGCACCTTGCGCCAGGGCGGCGGCCTGTCCGGCTTCACCCGCCGCGTCGAGAGCCCCTACGACCCCTTCGGCGCCGCGCACAGCTCGACCTCGATCTCGGCGGCGCTCGGCATGGCCGCGGGCGCCCAGCTTCGCGGCGAGAGCAGGCGGTGCATCGCCGTGATCGGCGACGGCGCCATGACGGCCGGCATGGCCTATGAGGCGATGAACAATGCCGGCGCCATGGAACTGCCGCTTGTCGTCGTGCTGAACGACAACGCCATGTCGATCGCGCCCAATGTCGGGGCGATGAGCAACTATCTCGCCCGGCTGATTTCGTCGCGCTCCTACCGTTCGCTCAGGCAGGTTGCGAAGGAA
>JAPOZD010000236.1:328-3072 GCA_026706245.1 Alphaproteobacteria bacterium | reverse complement strand
GTTGGACGTAGCGGCGGAGCGCGGGGAACTCTTCGAGATGCCCGAGCCGCCGCGCCCAGTTGAGGCACCAGCCGACGATGATGTCGGTCACGGTGAAGCGGTTTTCGACGAGATAGTCATGCTGCGCCAGATGCGCCTCCGGCACCGCGGCGCTGCGCTTGAACATTTTCACGTTCTGCTCGAATCCGGCGGTAATGCGCCTCTCTTCGGGCAGCACATACTGGTTGACGGCGGTGTTCCAGAGCCATGCTTCCATCTCGGTAAGGCAGAACGCGACCCACTGGTCATGCTCGGCGCGGGCGAATGTGCCGGGCGCGGCGATCAGCTTCGCGGCCGGTGCGCGGTCGGCGATATGGGTGCAGATGGCGGCGGACTCGAACATCGGCCGCCCGTCGATGACCGCCGCCGGTATCTTCGCAAGGGGGTGATACCGGCGCATTTCCTCCAGGCTCGTCATGTCGCGCCGGTCGATCGCGGCATAGTCGATCCCCGCTTCCTGCAGAGTCCACTGGCAACGCGCGGACCGGTTGGTGCCGGTGCCGAATAGGGTCACTTCCATGTCAGGAAACTCCTTTGCGCCTAAAGCCCGGCGGCGAAGTCGAATATCGCATCGGCGACGCGCTCCGGCGCCTCGATGGGAGCGCCGTGGGCGAGACCGTCAAGCACAAGCGCCCGGGCATCCGGAATGGCCTGCGCAAGCGCGCGGCTCATGGCGGGGGTGGAATTGATGTCATGCTCGGCCGTCAGCGCGAGGGTAGGGCAGGCGATGCGGGCTGCCTCGCAGGCGAGTTCGCTGTCCGCCATCGCGAATACCCGGTAGGCGGCGAGATAGGCGGCCGGATCGTTGGCCAGCAGGCGGTGGCGGACAGGCTCGACAAGTTCCGGCGAGACCTTCCGGAACCCCTTCGTGAACCAGCGTTCGATGGCCGAGTCGGCCATGCCGGCGGGGCCGTTGCGCTCCGCTGCGGCGAGGCGCTGCAATATCGCGGCGCGCTGGCCTTCGTCGCGGTCGAACACCGCGTTCATCAGCACCAGGCCCCGCAGCGCCTCCGGCCGGTCGAGTGCGAAGCGCTGCGCCACCATCGCGCCCATCGAAAAGCCGACGACGACCGGCGCGCTGTCGAGACCGCCCACAATATCGGCCAGAGCGTCGGCAAAGGTTGCCAGCGTCACCTCGCCCTCCGGCATACCCGCCTCGCCGTGGCAGGGCATGTCGAAGGCGATGCAGGGCAGCCTGCCGGCGAGGCAGCGCGAGACGCCGTCCCACATGCGCCGGTCGAGGCCTACCCCGTGAACCAGGATGGCAGTCGTGAGTTCGCCGGTTGCAGGCGCACTCATGCGAAGGCGGGCATCACTTCTTCGATGAAGAGGTCGAGCGACTCCTGCTTCTCGCTGAACGGCATACCGTTGTCGATCCAGAGGCTGTACTGGTCGAAGCCCATCGCCTCGTAGTTCCTGAGCCGGGCAATGACCTGCTCCGGCGTGCCGACGACATTGTTTGCGCGCATCTTCTCCGGCGAGAACATGTCGAGCTTGGCCATCTCCTCGTCCGTCAACGGCTGGATCATGCCCTGGTCGATGGGCCGCTCATTGCGGAACCAGGCGCCGAAATGGCAGTAGAACCGGCTGAGCGCCCGCGCTCCTGCCTCAACCGCCTCCTCGTCCGCCGCGACATGGGTGTGGCGCAGCAGCATGATCCGCGGCCGCGGGACCTCCGGATGGGCGGCGCAGGCATCCTCGAAGCGCTGCATCAGCCGCTCCACCTCGTCATCGCCCTGCCAGAGCGGCGTCACCTGCACATTGCAGTGTTCGGCGACGGCGAATTTGTGGCTGTCGGGGTCTCGGGCGGCGACCCAGAGCGGCGGATGCGGGCTCTGGACGGGTTTCGGGGAAGAGGTGGTCTTCGGGAACTGCCAGCGCTCGCCGTCATGCGCATAGTCGCCCTGCCAGAGCTTCTTCACCGCCGGCACCGTCTCGCGCAGCGCCGCGCCCGCCGAGGCGGCGTCCAGGCCGGGCGACAGCCGCTCATATTCGAAGCTGTAAGCGCCCCGCGCGATGCCGAGTTCCAGACGTCCGCCGGTCACGATATCGGCCAGTGCCGCCTCGCCCGCCAGCTTTATCGGGTGCCAGAAGGGCGCCACGATGGCCCCGGTGCCGAGGCGCACATTCTTCGTCCTGTTGGCGATATCGGCGAGCGTGATGAACGGGTTCGGCGTGATGGTGAAATCCATGCCGTGATGCTCGCCCGTCCAGATGGCCTCGAAGCCGCCCTCGTCGGCCATCCGGCAGAGTTCCAGCGACTCCCGGTAGAGCTCGGCATGGTCGCGGTCCGGCGTCAGCCGTTCCATGTGGACGAACAGGGAAAATTGCATTGCCGAACTCCCGGAACGCGCCCGCAGTGAGACCGGAGGCTTCATAACACGACACGCCCTTTTTCACCGCCCCAATTCCCGGCTTCCGTCGGGAAGGGTTGGGGCGGCGCGCCTGAAGGGGTACAGACCGGTTAGAGGGGAAACGGATCGGACCGGATAGATGGATGACACCGGAGGCGGGCCGCCGCTCCGCATTTCCAATCAGGCTGCCAGAAGGCTGTTTCTCGACCGGCACGGCCTCTGCCGGCCGCCGCCGGGCGAAGACCTGGCAGGGCTGATCGAACGCCTCGGCTTCGTGCAGGTGGACAGCATCGCCACGGTCGAGCGCGCCCACCACATGATCCTGGCCTCGCGGCGCAGAAGCTACCGGCC
>JAPOZD010000236.1:0-289 GCA_026706245.1 Alphaproteobacteria bacterium | reverse complement strand
TCGTTCTATCCCTACTGGCGGCTGCGCTTCTGCCGCGATGCCGAACGATTGCGGGCGCGCTGGCGCAGCTGGCGGCGCGCGGGGTTCGAGGAGCGGTTCGACGACGTGCTGGAGCGGATTCGGGAGCATGGGCCTGTCATGGCGCGCGACTTCGAGGGCAGCCGGCAACGCACGGAGGCCGGCTGGTGGGACTGGCACCCCTCCAAGACGGCGCTGGAATTCCTCTGGCGCACCGGCGCGCTCGCCATCGACCGGCGCGAGGGCTTCCAGAAGGTCTTCGACCTGGCCG
>JAPOZD010000160.1 GCA_026706245.1 Alphaproteobacteria bacterium | reverse complement strand
CGCGGAAGAACGGGTCGCGCATCTGCCGCATGCGGGCCCGCATCTGCTCCTGGATTCGCACGACGGCGCCTTCGGCGCTCAACCCCCCGCGCAC
This sequence comes from Alphaproteobacteria bacterium, assembly GCA_026706245.1. Lineage (GTDB taxonomy): Bacteria > Pseudomonadota > Alphaproteobacteria > Bin95 > Bin95 > Bin95. The sequence goes on along the minus strand of JAPOZD010000160.1, from coordinate 2,985 downwards.
GGCTTCCCGTATCCGCGAGAGCCAGCCCCGGTCTTCGGCGAACATCCGGTAGGCCTGCAACACCTCCCGGTGCTCGCCCTCCCCGGCAAGGTCGGCCGCGTGGAAGCGGTCGTCCAGCGCCCGGTGCATTTCATCCAGAGCCTGGTCCACGCGCGCGATCTCCGCGGCGGCGTCGGCGCCCGACACCATGCTCTGCACGGGCAGCCGGGCCTCGTGCATATGGGCCGTGCCGAGCGCGACGCCGGCATTCAGCACCCTGCCTTCCAGACGCACGGGGCGCAGGTCCTCGCCGATGTCCTCGCCCGGCGGTTCATGCGCAGCCGCAACCTCCGCAACCAGCATGGCCACGGTCTGCAGGGCATCGACCTCGTCCGTGGCATAGAGCCGGGGACGGACGTTCTGCACGGTCAGCACGCCGACGACCAGGCCGCCGCGCAGCAGCGGCACGCCGACAAAGGAATGGAAGGCTTCCTCGCCGGTTTCGGGCCGGTAGGCGAAGTTTTCGTGCGCGGTCGCCTCGGACAGGTTCACCGGCCGGGCGCTCTCGGCGACCAGGCCGACAAGGCCCTCACCGACCGCAAGCGCCGTGGTGTGGACCGCCTCCTGATTCAGGCCCCTTGTTGCCGTCAACCACAAGCGGTTGTCGCCGTGGCGGATATAGATGGAGCAGACCTCCGCCGCCATCACATCGGCAATTTCCGCGGTTATCCCGTCCAGGCGGTCCTGCTTGTCCACGACGGTCGCCGCCACCTCGCGGACGCGCTGCAACAGCAGGCGCGAGGCATCCGGGCGGGCAGCCCGCGTCACGGGCGCCTCCGGTCGGCCAGCATGGAGAGCGCCTGCCCGCACAGCTCGTCGAGGATGCCGGATACCGGCTCGATCCGCTTCACCATTCCGACGCTCTGGCCCGCCATGACCGAACCGTTCTCGACATCCCCCTCGATGACGGCGCGCCGCAATGCGCCCGCCCAGAAATGCTCGATTTCCAGCTGCGCCTCCTTGAGGCCGAGTTCGCCGGCCCGGTGGCGCGCGATCACCTCATGCTGGAACGCGGCGAACCGGCGGGACGCATCGTTGGCGAGCGCGCGTACGGGAACCACCGGGAAGCGCGGGTCCACCTGCTGCGAAAGCACCGCGTCGCGCGCCTCGCCGCGCAGGAATGCCTGCTTGAAGCGCGGATGCGCGATCGATTCCTCCGCTGCCGCGAACCGCGTGCCGATCTGGCAGCCCGACGCACCCATCTCCAGAAAGGCAAGCACCGCTTCGCCCCGGCCAATGCCGCCGGCCACGAAAACCGGGACCTCGCGGATCTCGGGCAGGATCTCCTGCGCGAGCACCGCGGTCGCGACCGGCCCTGTATGCCCGCCCGCCTCCGCGCCTTCGACGATCAGCGCATCGGCCCCGTCCCGCACCAGCTTGCGGGCGAGCGGAAGCGCCGGGGCAAAGCAGACGAGCCTGGCGCCCCATCCTTTCACGCGGCGCATGGCGGCGCGGCCGGGCAGCCCGCCCGCCAGCACGATGTGGCTGACGCCCATCTCGCCGCAGACATCGATCAGCGCGTCCAGTTGCGGATGCATGGTGATGAGGTTGACGCCGAAGGGCTTGTCCGTGAGCGCCCGCGTGCCGGCGATCTCCAGCGCCAGCCGGTCGGGCTCCATCGCGCCGCAGGCGATGACGCCGAACGCCCCCGCCTCGGATATCGCCGAAACCAGGTTCCGTTCCGAAACCCATGTCATGGCGCCGCCCATGACGGCGGCCTCGCAGCCGAGGAATTCCCGGCCCCACGCCCAGAGCCGGTCCAGCTGCGCCCTCGCGCCCATCTCAATCGTCGCGGTCGAGTCCATAGGCCGTATGCAACGCCCTTGCCGCCAGTTCCGCATATTCCTCCTCGATCAGCACGCTGATCTTGATCTCGGAGGTCGAGATCACCTCGATATTGATGCCGCGCGCGGCGAGGGTCGCGAACATCCTCTGGGCGACGCCGGCATGGCTGCGCATCCCGATGCCGACGACCGATACCTTGGCGACATTCGGGTCCGGCACCAGCGAGTCGAACGCAACCGGGGCTTCCCTCAGCAAGGCGGTGGCGCGCCCGAGGTCCGGCTTCGGCACAGTGAAGGTGATGTCCGTATGCTGGCCTCCGTCGGCGACGTTCTGAACGATCATATCGACATTGATCTCGGCATCTGCAAGCGGGCCGAAAATCGCCGCGGCGACCCCCGGGCGGTCTTCCACGCCCGTCAGCGTCAACTTCGCGTCCTCCCGTGAGACCGCCACCCCGGTAACCACCTGTTCTTCCACTATCTCATCCTCGCCGACGATCAGGGTTCCCGGCGTCTCCTCGAAGCTGGAGAGCACCTGGAGTCGTACGCCGCGCCGCATCGCCATGGCAACCGAGCGCGTCTGCAGGACTTTGGCGCCCTGGCTCGCCATTTCCAGCATTTCCTCGAACGCGATCCGCTCGATCTTCCGCGCTTTCGGGACCACTCTCGGGTCGCAGGTATAGACGCCGTCCACATCGGTGTAGATGTCGCAACGGTCCGCCTCGAGCGCCGCAGCCAGCGCCACCGCCGTCGTGTCCGAGCCGCCGCGGCCGAGCGTGGTGACCCGCCCGTCCGGCGAAAGCCCCTGGAAGCCCGCCACCACAGCGACCTGCCCGGCTGCCGCCGCCGCGCGCAGCGATTCGCCTTCCACTTGCCGGATGCGCGCCCGGCCATGCGTTCCGTCGGTGCGTATCGGCAATTGCCAGCCCTGGAAGGACCGCGCCGGCACGCCCATTTCCTGCAGGGTCAGCGCCATCAGCCCGCTTGTGATCTGCTCGCCGGTAGCGACCACGGCATCGTATTCCGCCGCGTCGTGAACCGGCGCGACCGCGGCAACCTGCCCGACGAGGTCGTTGGTGACGCCGGACATCGCTGACACCACGACGGCTACTTCATGCCCTGCCGCCGCTTCGCGCGCCACGCGCCCGGCCGCATTGCGGAT
>JAPOZD010000225.1 GCA_026706245.1 Alphaproteobacteria bacterium | reverse complement strand
GACCTGGCGGAGTGGCCCTGGATCGATTGCGAGGCTTCCGCGAGAACGCAGGACGACGAAGACCGCTCGCCGCTCGCCGAGCTTCTCGACGAGATCTCCGCCAGAACCGGCAAACATGTGCGCACGGTCGTCCGCGCCGGCCCTGCGGGGCTGGCCCTGATGGGCACGGGCCCCTACCTGTCCAGGCTCCCCGTCACCTTTCTCGACAGGCTTCCGGGACTTCGCCTCAAGCCCCTGCCGCTTGAATTCGGAGTGGCCCGGTTTCGCGCCGGCCTTGTCTCCCGCATTTCAGCCTGGGACTTCGCCGCTTTCCGCTATTTCGCCGAAACCGTTCGCGACCTGGCCCGCAGACAGCGCGGCCGCTTGCGGCCTATCACTGCCGCATAGCACGCAGTATCGGCCGGTCGCGGAAAAGCAGGCGCGTTGCGGCTGCCGATACGGCGAAGCAGACGACCAGGAGCGGTCCTGCGGGCAGGTCGGAAGCCGCCGATATGAGGATGCCCGCGACGACGGCCAGAGCGCCGCTCGCGAAGGCGCGCCAATGGATATAGCCCTTGCCGGCACGGGCCGCGAGCGCCGGAAGGATGAGGCTTGCGAACACCAGATACACGCCGACCAGCTGCATCGACGCCGTGACGACAAGGGCGAACAGCACGAAGAAGCCGGCGCCGGCGCGCAGGCGCGGCGCGGCTAGCCAGAGAACGGCGAAGAGACCGTAGATCGGCAGGAAGGCCGCAATGTCGTGCCAGGACGCAAACAGGATCTGCCCGGAAAGCACATGGCGCAGCGCCTCGCCGCCATGCGGGTCGTTGGCAAGCGCCAGCAGGGCCACCGAGGCGGCGACGATGAAGCTGCTGCCGATCACCGCTTCCTGCTCGTCCGGCGACTTGCGTTCGACCCAGCGGAAGAACAGCGCGATGGCGATGCCGGCCGCGAAGGCCGCCCCCTGCTTCACGATCCAGGACGGCTCATGCAGCCAGAGGTCCAGCAGGATGACGGCGAGCCCGACGACCTGGGCGGTGGCAAGGTCGATGAACACGATCCCGCGCTTGAGGACCTCGATACCCAACGGCGCATGGGCCGCCGCGACCAGCAGTCCGACAACAAGGCCGGGCGCCAGGATATCGAGCAGCTCAGGATCGATCTTTGGCCTCCTCAAGCAGGGCCAGCGTGCTGTCGAACAGGGAGAACAGGTCCGTCGCTTCCGGGCGGCCGCCGACCGTGAAGGGCAGCTCCACCACCGGGATGCCGGTCTTCCCGGACAGCCACTCCGAAGCGTCTCCGGGCTCGTGAGGCGCGCGGAGAATGGCCCTGGCGCCGCTGTTCCGCACCTGCTCGAGAACCTCGACGAGATGTGATGCGGTCGGCGGAACGCCCGAAACCCGCTCCAGCACCGCCGCCCGTTCCAGCCCTGCCCAGCGCAGCAGATAGACCCAGGCCTTGTGATAGACGATCACCTTCATGCCGCCCAGGGCCGCCGCGCGCTCCTGCCAGCCGGCCATGGCATCGGCCCAGCGGGCCTGGAAGGACGCCAGGCGCTGCCAGTATGCGCTTGCGCGCTCCGGGTCGACCTGCGACAGCCGTTCCGTCAGCACCTCGGCAAGAACGGCCATGTTGCCCGGGTCGAGATGAACATGCGGATTCCCGCCCGGATGGATGTCTCCCAGGCTGCGGTCCAGGACTGTCGGCCGCTCCAGCACCTCGACATGGTCCGCCGCCATGATGTGCCCCGGCTGGCCCGGCTGGACGATGCGCCCCCCGCCCCGTTCCAGGAGCACCGGCAGCCAGCCGACTTCGAGGTCCGCGCCAGAACAGAGCAGTATTTTCGCGCGGCGCACCTTCGCGATCAGGCTGGGGCGGGCGCGTATGTAGTGCGCGTCCTGCCGGCCGTGAGTCGCCGAATGCACGACGACATCATCGCCGCCGATTTCCTTTGCAAGCGCCGCCCATTCCGGCTCGCAGGCGAGGATGCGGACCTCCGCGTCCGCCAACGCGGGCAAGAGCAATGCGGCCGCGAACGCGGCCGTCAATGCCGTTCGTTTCATCTTCGTCTCCGGGGCTCAGAAGCTGTGGGCGGCGTGGGCGCCGAGGCTCATGACATATTGAAGGATGAGCTGGTTGTCGCGCATGTCGCCGGAGGCTTCGCGGTTATACTGGAAGCGGACGCGCCCGAACTCGCTGTTGGTCCAGTCGAGCATGGCGCTGATCGTGGACGTGTCGTCCACCTCCGCAGCGCTCGGCGGCGAGAGGCGCGAGTAGCGGGCGCCGACCCGCCACTGGGGCAGGAACTTGTACACCGCCTGCGCATACCAGCCATTGGCATCGCCCTTGAAGGCCTTCACCTCTTCGTCCGTGTGGCAGTTGTGTTCGTGTTCTTCGATTGAGGGTTCTTCTTCGCCGTGTCCTACTACTTCGCAGTGCTGTTCCCCTTCCAGCGCATAGTCACCCTCTTCGCTGCGGCGAAAATACTCGCCCTGGAGAATCAGCTCGCTGTCCCGCGCATTACCCGTTGGCGCCCATGTGTAGCGGAAATCGACGCCGAAGAGCCGTGTGTCGCCGGTGAACATGCCTTCGGAGAAGTACTCGGCATGGCCATGGCCATGCTCATCATGTTCGTCGCCGTGTTCGTCTTCGGCGTGATCTTCCCCATCCTCGTCGTCATGCGCGTGCTCATCCCCATGCCCATGCTCGTCCTCATGCGCATGGTCATGGCCGCCGCCGCTCCGGCCGTGGGATGCGCCGTCGAGGACGTAGGCGCCGAGCCGCAGCGCCGAATTGCGGCCGACATCCCCGCCGATGCGCGCATAGGCGGACCAGGCCTCGCGGCCGGACTCGGAGCCGCCGAAGGGCATGTCGCTGCCGCGGAACAGGCCGCCGCCGACCTCCTTGTAGATGTCGCCCGGAAGCACGACCGAAAGCTCGACGCCGTCATCGTTGTAGGCGCCGTCCAGGAAGGCGCGGTAGGGCAGCGGGCGGTCGGCGAAATCGTCGCCATGGGCGTGCTGCTCGTTCAGGTAGCCGAAGGTCCAGAGCGCCCGGCCCGCCTTGATCCGCGTTCCGTCCGGCAGGCCCGAGCCGGC
>JAPOZD010000335.1 GCA_026706245.1 Alphaproteobacteria bacterium | reverse complement strand
GGAAAGGCGCGCACCACCGCCGTCATTACGATGGGCATGCCGCAACCTGCCGCGCCCAGCCCGACCAGCAGGCCGAGCGACAGATAGGCGTCTTCGGGCGTCTGCATCCGGCTGGCGTAAAACAGGCCCGCCACGTAGATCGCGCTGCCCAGGACGAGCGTCCGCCCGGTGCCGAACCGGTCGGCGATCCAGCCGAAGAACGGCTGGCCCAGGCCCCAGAAGATGCTCTGGATCGCGAGTGCCAGCGATACCACGGCCACCGACCAGCCCATACTGGTGCTGATCGGCTCCAGATACATGCCGAAGGACTGGCGCGACCCGAAGGTGAATGCCAGCACGAGGCCGCCGGCGATGACGACGAAGACGCCGTATCGAAGCATCGCTGATTTCCCGAAGCGTTCCGCCTCGCTTACAATCTGGTCCGCCCCGAGACAAGGAGAAGCCGGAATGGGCGACACGGTACTTTGCGAGATCGACAAGGGAATCGCCTGGGTCACGCTCAACAACCCGAAGGCGCGCAACGCGCTCAGTCCGCAGATGCGCATCGACATGCGCGACGTCATCGGCGACCTGGAGCATGACGGGTCCGTGCGCTGCGTGGTCATTCGGGGCGCCGGGGAGCACTTCATGGCCGGCGGCGACATCCGCGCCATGCAGGAGCGCCTCGAAATCGACAGGGAGACCCGCAAGCGCGTCGTGGTCGAGGGCATCCATGCGATCCATCTGCCCATCTTCGCCATCCGCCGGATGCGCAAGCCCGTGATCGCGAGCGTCCAGGGCGCCGCCGCCGGTTTCGGGCTGGGGCTGGTTGCAGCCTGCGACCTCGCGCTTGCCGCCGACGACGCCTTCTTCACGCTCGCCTATTGCCATATCGGCGCGAGCCCCGACGGCGGCTCCTCCTACTTCCTCGCCCGCACGCTCGGAATGAAGCAGGCCATGGAACTGGCGCTGCTCGGCGACCGCTTCGGCGCGGAGCGCGCGCTGGAGCTCGGCATCGTGAACCGTGTCGTGCCGGCGGCCGACCTGGAGGCCGAAACCCGGACGCTGGCCGAGCGCCTGGCCGCAGGACCGACGGTCGCCTATGCCCAGGCCAAGTCGTTGTTCAACACAGCCTTCCACACGCCCATGGAGCAGCAATTGCAGTGGGAGGGTGAGCACATGGCGGTGTCGATGACCACGGACGACCATGCCGAGGGCGTCAACGCTTTCCTCGAAAAGCGCCGGCCCGTCTTCAAGGGCGCCTGACCGCCTGCCCCTCTTGTCTGAAAACGCTGCCATGGAGCGGACATGACCGAATTGCGGACCGTCACCGACGGGCTGATGTTTCCCGAAGGACCGGTCGCCATGCCGGACGGCTCGGTCCTCCTCGTCGAGATCCGTCGCGGCACGTTGACGCGCGTCCATCCCGACGGGCGCAAGGAGACCGTCGCCGAGCCCGGCGGCGGACCGAACGGCGCGGCGCTCGGGCCCGACGGGCGGGTCTATCTCTGCAACAATGGCGGCAATGAATGGCTCGACGAGCCGGGCGGGCTGATGCGCCCCGTCGGGCAGGGGCGCGACTACAGCGGCGGCCGGATCGAGGCGGTGGACCTTAAGACCGGCGCGGTCGAGACGCTCTACACCGAATGCGAAGGCCGCCGGCTCAAGAGCCCGAACGACCTCGTGTTCGACGGCGAGGGCGGCTTCTGGTTCACCGATCTCGGCAAGGTCCGCGACTGGGAGCGGACCTGGGACCGCACCGGCATCCACTATGCCCGCGCCGACGGCTCCTTCATCACCGAAGCGGCCTTCCCGCTCATCACGCCCAACGGCATCGGCCTCTCGCCCGACGACAGCGCGGTCTATGTCGCCGAAACCCAGACCGGACGCATCTGGGCCTTCGACATCGAGGCTCCGGGGGTGCTGAAGAAGCATCCCTGGCCGAGCCCGCATGGCGGACGGCTGGTGAACCAGACGCACGGCTACCGCATGCTGGACAGCCTGGCGCTGGATGCGGCCGGGAACATCTGCGTCGCGACCCTGATGGATCCCGGCATTTCCATCGTCCGGCCCGACGGATCGGGGCTGGAGCATGTGCCGATGCCGGACCCCTACACGACCAATATCTGCTTTGGCGGCCCGGACCTCCGCACGGCTTTCATCACGCTCTCCCATTCCGGCAGGCTGGTTTCCTGCGACTGGCCGGAGGCCGGCCTGCCGCTCCACTACCTGAACGAGCGGGCCGGGTAGAGCCGGACGAGGCGCGGAACACGCTCATGCGGGAAGAGCTGCTCGAGGCCGTCTGCCGGATCGCGCGCGAGGCGGGCGAGCTGATCATGCCGTGGTTCCACGCGCCGGACCTTCAGGCCCGCCGCAAGTCCGACCGCAGCCAGGTGACGGAGGCGGACGAGGCGGCCGAACGCCTGATCCTCGAGCGCCTTGCCGCTCTGGCGCCCGACATTCCGGTCGTGGCCGAGGAGAGCGTCGCGGCGGGCCGGGTCCCGAAGGTCGGCGACGCGTCCTTCTGGCTGGTCGACCCGCTCGACGGCACCAAGGAGTTCATCCGCAAGATCCCGGAGTTCACCGTCAACATAGCCCTCATCGAGCAACGCCGCCCGGTGCTGGGCGCCGTCTATCTGCCGGCCTCGGGCGAACTGTATGCGGGACGGCAGGACGGCGGCGCCTTCGTGGAGGACAGCGGCGGCCGGCACGCAATCCGCACGAGGCGGTTTCCCGCATCCGGCATCACCGTCACGGTCAGCCGCACTTACGGCGCAGGCAGGGACATCGACCGTTTCCTCGCGCGCTACGACGTGGCCCGGCAAATCGACGCCGGTTCGTCGCTCAAATTCTGCCTGATCGCGCGCGGCGAGGCCGACGTGTATCCACGCTACGGCGGCAGCAATGAATGGGATACGGCCGCCGGCCATGCCGTGCTCGCCGCCGCTGGCGGTTCGGTCCGCGAGATAAACGACGGCCCGGAATTGCTCTACGGCAAGGCCCGCTTCTCCAACCCCTGGTTCATCGCCTGGGGCGGATCGTGACCTCGGGGGCGGCTATCGAAGAGGCCGCCCGGTCGATCCGCGCCGGCGGGCTGGTCGCCTTCCCGACCG
>JAPOZD010000430.1 GCA_026706245.1 Alphaproteobacteria bacterium | reverse complement strand
GCTTGCCGGAGGCCGGCTGAAGAACCATCCCTCGCGCCGGGGGCTGACCAGACCGTCGACCGCCGGGCCGGTATGGAACGGCAAGGTGCGGCTCAACGAGCAATGGCTGACCGCCCCGCTGAAGTGGAAGCGGCCGAGGCGCATTTTCGTCTGCGCCCATGGCGATCTCTTCCACGAGGCCGTGCCGGTGCAGTGGCTCGACCGCTTCCATGCCGTGATGGCGCTCGCGCCGCAGCACGTCTTCCAGGTGCTGACCAAGCGCTCGACACGGATGCGCGACTACTACAACGACCCGGACGTCGAGGATCATGTGAAATCCGCCGCCGCCTCGCTCTCGCCCGCATACGGCCCAACTCCCGGGTCGCTTGCCTTCGATATGTCCTTTTTCTTCCCGCTGCGCCATCTCTGCCTCGGCGTATCGGTCGAGGACCGCGAGCGGTCATGGCGCATCCAACACCTTATCGACACGCCCGCGAACCTGCGCTTCGTGTCCTTCGAGCCCCTGCTCGAAGACGTCTCGTCGCTCGATCTCCACGACATCGACTGGGCGATCGTCGGAGGCGAGAGCGGTCCCCGCGCCCGGCGCATGGACCCGGCCTGGGTCCACCGGCTTCGCGACCGCTGCCGCGACGAGAGCATCGCCTTCTTCTTCAAGCAGTGGGGCGGCCTCCGGCCCAAAAGCGCCGGACGGCTGCTCGACGGCGTCCTGCACGACGCCGTTCCGGAGCCCCTGGACCAGGCAGAGGGCTCCTGGCTCATCCCTCTCCAGCATGACGGCCCCGGTCCCGCCTTCGTAAAAAGGTACGGCATGATCGACCTCGGGTGGGGCGAGCGCGGGGACCCGTCGCGCGCGACGCCAGACGGCATGCCGCCGAAGCCGAAGGACTTCGCGATGATGTTCAGCCCCAGGATCTGTTATCGCCCGCCCGTGACGCTCCGGCCCGATGCCGAGATAGAGGTTCTCCAGGACTTCTGCTCGGAACTGTACTACGTCGTGCTTCGCAGGAAACCCGGAGTGTCAGAAGGGCCTCGTTCCGAAAAGGTGCTGTGCAACGACGGGCGCTGGCGGCAACGGCGCCGGGTGAGGCTGCCCGGCGGACAACCCGCCTGAGGCCCGGAATGGCCCGACGCCGCCATATCGAGCGCGACGCCGCGATCAGCCGGGCGCTGGCGGCCGGGCGGAGCGTGCGCGCCATCGCCGCCGATTACGGGCTCGCCGTCTCGACGGTCTACGGCATCACCCGCCGCGAGGGCTGGACGTTTCACAACGGCCCGATGCAGAAACCCGGCTTCTGCGCCCTCGAGGGCTGTTCGCGCTCCCTGCCGCGCCCGCGCAACCGCTTCTGCGGCCATGAGTGTTTCGTGGCCTGGCGCCGATCCCATCTTCCCGTCTGCCCCGGGTGCGGAGGCAGGGTGAAGCGCAGCACGTCCAAGTTCTGCTCGCGCCGCTGCTACCGGCTCTGGCTTCGGGACCGCTGGGCGGAGATCAACGAGGCGCGCGACCGGCGCATCCGCATGGAGGCCCGGTCCGGCCGGCCGCTGGCGCGGATCGCCGCCTTCCACGGCGTCAGCCACAGGACGGTGTCGAACGTCGTCAACGGCCCCGGACCGCAAGGCGCCGCCGTTTGCTCAGCCCCCGGCTGCCAGGCTCCGCTGCCCCGCCGGAGGCTCCGCTTCTGCAGCAAGGCCTGCCGGCAGGCCTGGAACGAGGCTGAGAGGCCGCTCTGCGCGAACGGCTGCGGCGCCCGCGCCGGCCGGCGCTCCGGCCGGTTCTGCGGCTCGCGCTGCCACGCGGACCATGCCGTCCGTCTCTCCCGCGAGCGCAACCTGGCCCGCGACACGTTCATGTTGCTAGCCGCCACCGCCGGCGTCCGCCGCGCCGAGATCGCGCGCCGGACCGGCCTGAACGAGGGCTACGTCTCGCAGATCGTCCGCCGTCGGCGCCGCCGTCTTCTTCCCGCCCCCGACCGCAAGGAGGCCGAAACCATGCACATCGTCCTGCCCGGCGACCCCGCCTGTCCGGATTGCGGGGCCCGCATGTGGAGCCGCATCGCCCCCCTGACGAGGGAGTGCCAGGCATGCGGGTTCCTCCAGCAGCTTGAGACGCTCGAAGAGAACGCAGAGCGCCTCCAGCGCGACATCGACGCCGAAATCGCAAGCGGCGCCTGACTGCCGCCCTTCCCTTCCCCCTGTCCCTGGAGGACGACATGCCCCGAGCGACCATGCCCCCGGTCTTCTTTGCCGATCCCAATATTACCTTCGAGGAGGCCGTCTGCCGCGGCTGCGGCTGCCATGACTTCGATGCCTGCGAGGACGAGGAGTCCGGCACGGCCTGCTGGTGGGTCGAGCCCGACCTCTGCTCGGCCTGCGCTGCCGGGTTCGCCGCGAGGCTCGATCCGGCGTCGGCGGGCCTGTACGCGGAGGACGCGGACTGATGCCTGCCTGCCCCGAAAGGACTGCCATGAGACTGACCCCCTCGCAGCGGCGCATGCTGCTCGCGATCCGCGCGGACCGGCAGACGGAAAGCGGCGCGACCGCCGGCGCCATTGCATGGAAAGCGGGCCTGAAGGAACAGAGCGCGCTCCGCGCGGTGAAGCAGCTCGAAAATCGCGGCCTCGTCGAGAAGCTGCCCCGCGCATATCCCGGCGATCATCCCTACTCGACCTGGGGAACCCGGTGGGAGCTGACGCATGCCGGCATGGAGGCGGTCTCGTGAGCGATTTCATCCTGGCCGCCCGCCGGGGCAATGAGGACGTCCTGCCCTGCGTTTATCTCACCGGGGACGATCTGCGGGCCCTTTACCGCGCGGTGGCTGACCGGGAATCGATCCTGTGCCGCGCGCTTCGCGATCGGATCGCCGGTTTCATCGATTGCCTTCCGCCGGAGGACCGGCCGTGAGCGCCGCCGCCCGTCGGGCCGCGACGCGCGCCTTCCGGCTCCTTGCAGCGGCCGTAATGGCTTCCGGCGTCGCCGGCGCGTTCGCCTTTCCGGCCGTTTCCCTGGCCGGGGCGGAGGTGATCTCCGGAGAGGCGCGCGTGATCGACGGCGACACGCTTGAGGTCGCCGGCCGGCGCATCCGCCTTCACGGGATCGACGCCCCCGAAACGCGCCAGACC
>JAPOZD010000029.1 GCA_026706245.1 Alphaproteobacteria bacterium | reverse complement strand
CCGTCGGCTCGCCTTCATGGTGGCCGAGACCGAGCGTGAGGGCCCCGCGGAACTTGTCGTCGATGTTGCCCGATGCCGTCACTTCGCTGTGGCCGAGCGAGAAGCCCTTTGCCGGGCGTTCCGACTCATGGCCGACCGGGAATCCGGGAAGCCCCACTTCTGTCTCGGAGTGGTCTACGAACATGGCGTTGAGGACCACGCCGATCGCAGGATTGAAGCTGTTGTCGCCGGTCCGCATGGCCGGACGGCTCGCCGGAGCGGCCTTCTCGCCCGCGGCCGCAGGCTTGGCCTTCATCGCGGCGATCTGGGCCTCCAGCGTCGCGATTCGCTTTTCGTAATCCTGCTTCAGGGCGTTGATCTGCGCGGCCAGCTCTTCCGCCGTCGGCGGCCCCGACTGCGCCTCGACCGCCGATGCGGCAAACAGGATCGGCAGCCCGATGGCCGCCATTCTCACAAATCCGGCAATTTTACGCATCGACGTTCCTCCGACAGCCTTCCCTTCCAGAAGGCCTCCCAACTACGCAATGAACGAGAGTGTATAACATAACATTTCCTATCAACAGCGGTCCAAGCCCAACGCCGGCGCGAAATGCAGCGGTCCCGGAGAGACGGCCCTGCTATGCGCCCAGCGGCGGGGACTATGCGAGGGCGGCGGCGCGCACTTCCTCGGGCGTGAAGGGAATTCGCCTGAGCCTCAGCCCCGTCGCGGCATGAACGGCATTGGCGATGGCGGCTGCGGTCGGGCCGGCCGTCGCTTCCCCGGCGCCGAGGAACGGCTGTCGGCCGGGGTCGATCAGCACGGTCTCGAACGCGGGCACATTGTCGAAGCCCAGGATCGGATAGCTGTCCCAGTCCCGGCTGGTAATGCCGTCCCGGTCGAACGCCACCGCTTCGTGCAGCGTCCAGCTTGCCGCCTGGATCACGCCCCCTTCCAGCTGCGCGGCGAGGCCGGCGCGGTCCACGATCTCGCCGGCATCGGCCGCGATGACGCAGCGTTCGAGCCGGATTTCGGCCGCGTCGGAAACCGAGACTTCCATGACGACGGCGGCATAGGCGGCGCTGTTCTTGTATTGCGCGAATCCGATCCCCCGCCCGCGGCCTTCGGGGCAGTCGGCGCCTGAAGGGTCGAGGCGCGCCGCCGCCGCCTCGATGACGGCGCGCCCGCGCGGGTCCGAAAGGTGGCGCAGCCGGAAGGACACAGGGTCGCAGCCCGCCGCCCCGGCAAGCTCGTCCATGAAGGACTCGATGGCGAAGACATTGGCGTAGGCGCCGAGCGAGCGCAGCGCCGAGACCCGGAGCGGCATGTCCCGGACCAGATGCTTCACAAGGCGCTTCTGCGGTAGGTCGTAGAGCGAGTCGAGATTGCGGTGGATGCCCATATGGGGCGCCATCGCCGGGCCCATGACGGGCGGCTCCAGCGGCTCGGCGAGGAACCGGGCGGAGAGCAGCCGTGCCGCGCCCATCCGGTTCGGGCCGGGCCGGGGCCGCATGGAATAGGTGTCGCTGAAGGTCTCATGCGACCAGGCGGCGATCCTGCCCTTGCCGTCGAGGCTCGCGCGAAGGTCCATCGAGGCGCAGGACCCGTAAGGCTCCCAGGCGTGTTCCTCCCCGCGCGTCCATTTGAGCAGCACCGGCCTGCCGGGGAGCGCGCGGGCAATCAGGGCGGCGTCGAAAGCGGCGTCGTCCGCGCCGTTATGGCCGTAGCAGCCGGACCCCGGCGCGTGGATGACGCGGACCGCCTCGTACTCCATGCCGAACGCCTCGGCGAGCGCGGCCCGCAGGACATAGACTCCCTGACTGTGGCTATGAACGGTCAACCGGCCGTCGACGAACTCTGCCATCGCCGCCGAGGGGCCGAGCGAGCCGTGCATCTGGTATGGCCGCTCATAGCGTGCTTCGAGCGTGGCGACCGCTTCTGCGGGCGGGGCGCCCGGAGGCGGAACCGGCGCCTCGACCGGCGCGCCGTCCACGACCGGCAGGCTCACCTTTTCGTTGGCGCGGAGCCTCTCGTAGATATCGTCGGAGAGAAGCCCGCCGGCCAAGTCCCAGGACGCGGCAGCGGCAAGGCGCTCCGCCGCCCTGACTGCCGCCCATTCGTCTTCTGCCGCGACGGCGAGAAAGCTGCCGTCCCGCACCATCTCGACGCCTTCCACCGCGAGGCGTGCGGCTACCGCCTCGTCCAGAGCAGAAAGCCGCGCATGGTAGTGCGGCGGGCGCACCATGCGCGCATGCAGCATGCCGGGAATGCTCATGTCATGCAGGAAATGGAGCCGGCCGCGAACGATATCCCCCAGCCCCCGCGCCCTTGCCGCGCCGCCGACATGGCCGAGGGCCGCGCGCGGCCTGAGGGGTGCGGCCGGATCGACGTCGATGCCGAACGGCCTGCCGGCGGCCAGCTCCCACCAGTCGGTTTTCCGGTTGGTGGCGCGCGAGTGGATCGCGCCGTCATCGACCTCCAGTTCGGCAGGATCGACTTCCAGCGCCCGGGCGGCGCGCTCCAGCAGGTGCCGCCGCGCCGTCGCCGCCGCCATGCGGACCGCATTGCCGGTCTGGGCCATCGACTGGCTGCCGGAAGTAAAGCCCTCGTCCGGCGCGAGGCCGGTCTCCACCCGCGCGACGTTCACCCGGCCGGGGTCGATCTCCAGCTCGTCCGCCACCAGCAGGGCGACCGCCGTGGAGACGCGCTGGCCGATATCCACCTTGCCGCTCTGGACCGTGACGGTCCCGCCGGCGTCGAAGCCGAGCCAGTCGTCGAGCGCCGGGTTGGCGAGGAGGCTCGGGTTAACCGCCATCGGCCGCCCCGGTCCCCGCTTTCGCGGGCGCAGGCCGGGCGCGAAGCGCGGCGTCTTCCGTCCCGTCATACCCGAACGCCCCCTTCGACGGGCTCAGGACAGGCTCCTTCGACAGGCTCAGCACAGGTTCTTCCGTCGTGCCCGGACGCTCTCCTGTCCGTCATGCCCGGACTTGTTCCGGGCATCCACTTCCGCCGCCGCGACTGTCCCGAGGGAGATGCCCGGAACAAGTCCCCGTTTTAGCCGAGACCGACAAACCCGAACCGGGCGTGCCGGACCCGCCCTTTCCGCCGCCGTTTCCGGTCCATTCGACGATGGTGGCGAGGTCGCCG
>JAPOZD010000321.1 GCA_026706245.1 Alphaproteobacteria bacterium | reverse complement strand
AAATGGTGCGCAAGGCGGTGGCCGCCGCCGCGCTCGAAGATGTCGCCGGGCCGGGCGACACCGTGGTCATCACGGCGGGCGT
Source organism: Alphaproteobacteria bacterium (assembly GCA_026706245.1). Classification (GTDB taxonomy): domain Bacteria; phylum Pseudomonadota; class Alphaproteobacteria; order Bin95; family Bin95; genus Bin95. The sequence goes on along the minus strand of JAPOZD010000321.1, from coordinate 3,069 downwards.
GCCCTTCGGCACCCCCGGCGCCACGAATGTGTTGCGCATCGCCCGCATTCCGGCGGAGTAAGGCCGCGGAGCGGGTCCTCGGCCTTGATAAGGAGACGCTTGCGATGTCCATGCCCGGAACCGAGCATATCTTCCGCTACACGCACGAGTTCTCGGACACGATCATCGCCAGTGCTACGGGGGCCGTGATCCGCGACCGCGAGGGGCGCGAGATTCTCGATTTCACCTCCGGGCAGATGAGTTCGATTCTCGGGCACGCGCATCCGGAGATTGTCGCGACGGTCAGGGACGGGATCGAACGCCTGGACCATGTCCACAGCAGCTTCCTTTCCGACCCGGTCATCGAGTTTTCGAGGGCGTTGAGCGATCTGCTGCCGGACAAGCTCTCCAAGGTGCTGCCGCTCAGCACGGGCGGCGAGTCGAACGAGGCGGCGCTCAAGATGGCGAAGCTCGCCACGGGCCGCTACGAGATCGTCGCCTTCGACCGGTCCTGGCACGGGATCACCGGCGGCGCCGGATCGGCGACCTTCAACGGGGCGCGGCGGGGTTACGGGGCGCCGGTGCCCGGCGTGCTGGCGCTGCCGACGCCGCATGCCTACCGCTCGCCCTTCGCATCCAACGGGGACTATGACTGGCGCGCGGAGCTCGACTGGGGCTTCGAGATGGTGGACCGGCAGACGACCGGCAGTCTAGCCGCCATGATCCTGGAGCCCATACTGAGCTCGGGCGGCGTGATCGAGCTTCCCGAGGGCTATCTCACCGCGCTCTCCGAGCACTGCCGGAAGCGGGGCATGCTGCTCATCTACGACGAGGCGCAGACGGGCCTCGGGCGCACCGGAGACCGGTTCGCCTTCGAGCATGAGGGCGTCGTCCCCGACATCCTGACGCTCTCCAAGACGCTGGGCGCGGGCCTGCCGCTTTCCGCCACGGTGGCTTCGGCCGAGCTGGAAGAGGCGTGCTACGAAAACGACTTCCTCTTCTACACCACTCACACCGCCGACCCGCTGCCGGCGGCGGTCGGGGCGAAGGTGGTGGAAATCCTGGTCCGCGACCGGCTCGAGGAGCGCGCCCGGGACCTCGGAGCCTATATGAAGGCCGTCCTGCTCGACCTCCGGCAGCGCCATGAGTGCATCGGCGACGTGCGCGGCCGCGGGCTGCTGCTCGGCGTGGAACTGGTCGAGGACCGGCACAGCAAGGCGCCCGCGAACCAATTGGGCCACGAAGTCGGACGGCGCTGCATCGAGCTCGGCGCGAGCCTCAACATCGCCCGGCAGGCAAGCGCGCACATCTTCCGGATCGCGCCGCCGCTTACCGTGACCCGCGGGCAGATCGACACTGCCATGGACATTCTCGACCAGGCGCTGACGGAGTGCGCAGGCCTGCGGCGCCGGCAATAGCGGGCGCTGCCTCGGGTTTCCTGCGGGAGAACTCAGGCGCCGGGGTAGAGGCTTGCGATTTCCCGTTTCACGATCCCGGCTGCCTCGGACAGCGGGCCAGGCGTTTCCAGAAGCTGGATGACGGCCCGGCCTGGCGATGCCAGCGCCGGGGAATGGGAAATGACCTTCATGTCCGCCGGGATGGTGCCTTCCGCCATTACCGCGACCGCTGCCCCGCACGCGACGGCGCACCGGATGGCCTGTTCGTCCGCCCCGGTCAGAACCTCCCGAAAGGCCGTATTCCGGGACTCCAGCGCTGCGACTGCCGCCTCGCGCAACGGATAGCCCTCGGGATGGCCGGCAATCGGCACGACCGGCCAGTCGGCGACCGCGAACTCGGGCGCCGCTACCCAGTAAAGACGCGGCCGGGACAGTTTCGCCGCCGATGGCAGATCCTCAAGCATCATCACTACGGCGAGGTCGAGACTGCCCGTCCCGACATCCCGGCGAAGCACCGCGCTGCTGCCGCAGCGAATTTCGATCTCCAGCGCGCTATAGGTACCTCGCATCCGCCCGATCAGCCCGGGAAGCAGGGACGAGCAGCAGTCTTCAGCCACGCCGAGACGGGCGGTGCCCGCAATCAGCTTCGAACCCGCCCGCTCGATCAGCCTGTCATGCAGGTCCACCATCGCCTGGGCGCCGGGCAGCAGATCCCGGCCCGCATCCGTGAGCCGGACATCGGCGCGGTTCCGCTCGAGAAGGCGCATGCCAACCTGCTCTTCGAGAGTCCGGATGCGCAGCGACATCGTTCCCTGAGAACAACCAAGCAGTTCCGCTGCAATGGAGAAGCTGCGCTCGGCGGCGACGGTCAGGAACGACCGTAACAACCTTGTGTCGATATCAGTCATACTATATCTATATTCCTGATATACTTTATTAGTTAATCTGGTTTCCCGCGCCGCGTTTCCTCCCTTTGGAACCTCATTTTTGCGTCTGGCGTTTCAACCCGGTACGCGCCGGCGCCTCACAGGCGTGTCGACCTGCGGGAACGCCGGATCAACCCGGGAAATTCAAGAGGCGTCTTACGTTGACGGCGGCGTTATATCGCATCCGCCATCAGAGGAATCCGGATGTCCGACTCCCGGTAGGTGTCGACAATCTTCCGTTTGACCATTTCGGTCGCTTCGGAGTGCGGTCCCGGCCTCTCCAGCAGCTGGATGAAGGCCTTGCCGAGCGGCGGAAGGTTTGCACGCGGGAGGAGTACCTTGAGCGTGTCCGGAATGGTTCCTTCGGCCATGACGGTGACGGCTACTCCGGCTGCAACGGCGACCTTCACGGCCTGCTCGTCGGAACTCCGAAAAATTTCCCGGCTTGCGACTCCATGGCGAGTCAGTTCGGCAATCCCTGTGGCCCGGAAGGAGCTGTCCTTCTCGCCCCAGGCCACCGGAACGGGCGCCTCGCCGTCAAGCTGGAAATCGGGAGATGCGACCCAGTGCAGTTGCGGTTGTCCCAGAACCAGCGCCGAGGGCTCTTCGCGCTGCAGGAAGACGACGGCGAGGTCCAGCAGGCGCGCCTCAACCATTTGTCCAAGGCGCTCGCTTGGCTGGCACCGGACATCCAGATCCATCGAGGGGAGTTCCTCGGCCGCGTAGTTCAGGAGCCCGGGCAGAAGCCAGACGGCGCAGGCCTCTTC
>JAPOZD010000356.1 GCA_026706245.1 Alphaproteobacteria bacterium | reverse complement strand
GCCCGCCGGGTCCGGCTTCGGAGACCGCGCTCGGCGCCTTCCGCCGGGCGCTGGAAGGAACCCTGGCCTCCGCCGGGGCGCAGACCCGCCGGCTGGAGCCGGACGGGCTGCTGTCGCTCGCGGCCGAGCTCACCGCGCCCGATATTGCCGGATACCGCGACGGCGAAACCGAACGTCCTGCGCGGCGCTGGGCGCCGCGCGATCCGCTGCACGAGCAGTGCATCGCGCCCGGCAGGGCGCTCACGGTCCATCCCACCGGCCTCGCCTTCCACCATGGAGGAACACTCCAGTCCGGTGAAACACACCGATCCCCGGACGGCGGGGACGACGCGTCCAGCGGGGACGTCGCCGTGCGGGTGCTCAGTGCGGTGGCTTTCCCGGAGGTCTGGCCGGGCTGGCGCGGCAATGCGCTGATCGGCGACTTCCACCGCGATTTTTTGCAGCCGGGCTGTCCGGTGCTCACCTGCCTCACCGTCATGACAGGCGATGCGGCCTCGGGCGAGAAGGCCTTCCTCAAGGCAGCGCGGGCGACCCAGCAGGCCGGCACCGGCATTGCCAAGTATCTCCCGGGCCTGCCCGAGAAGGCCCGCGACTGGCAGGCGGTGACCGACCGGATCAAGGACGGCGAGAAGCTGGTCCGCGCCTGCTACATGGCCGCGGTCTACGCCCCGCTCGACGCGCTCGACGAGGCCGAGCAGGCGGTCCGCGCCATCTATCACGGCCAGGGCTGGCGGGTGAATGCCGAGCGCTACATGCAGCTCCCCTCCTGGCTCGCCTGCCTGCCCATGGGGTCCGCCGGCGGTCTCGACGCCGATCTCGAACGCATGGGCCGGATGAAGACCCTGTTGACATCTTCCGCCGTCAATCTCGCCCCCATCCATGGCGAGTGGCGCGGCCAGCCCGCAAGTCTGGACAATCCCCCCGCCCTGTTCCTCATCGGGCGCCGGGGCCAGCCGGCCTGCTGGTCGCCCTTCGCCAACGAGGCTGGCAACTACAACGTGGCGGTCACCGGCAAGTCGGGCTCGGGCAAGTCGGTGCTGATGCAGGAGCTGGTGACCGGGCTGATCGGCGCCGGCGGCGAGGCCGTGGTGATCGACGACGGGCGGTCGTTCCAGCACACGGCGGAAGCGTTGGGCGGCGCCTTCATCGCCTTCGGCAAGGACCCGGCCTGCCTCAACCCCTTCGCCATGATCGACGCCGGGACCGCCAATCACGACGGCGACTACCGCGAGGAGTGCTTCGCCATGCTGGCCGGCGTCATCGGGCGAATGGCGCGGCGGCGGGGCTCGATCGACGACATCGAGGCGGCGCTGATCGCCGAGGCCATCGCGGCGGCCTGGGACGAGGCCGGCAACGCCGCCGATCTCGGCACGGTGCGCCAGAAGCTCGATGCCCGAGACGACCGCCGCGCGAAGGACATGGCCACCGCGCTCGGTCCGTGGTGTCCGGGTGGGGCCATGGGGCGGCTGTTCGCGGGCTCCAACGTCCCCGACCTGGAGAACGCGCTCACGGTGTTCGAGCTCGCCGAGCTCAAGGGCCGGGGCGACGTCCAGGCGGTGGTGCTGATGCTGGTGGTCTTCCTCGCGACCCAGCGCATGTATCACGGCCCCCGCACGCGGGCGAAGGCGATCGTCATCGACGAGGCCTGGGACCTGCTCTCGGGCGAGGACAGCCGCGCCTTCCTCGAAGGCGCCGCCAGACGAGCGAGGAAATACCGCGGCGCGCTGATTACCGGCACGCAGAGCGTCAACGACTACTACGCCAATCCGGCCGCCCGCGCCGCCTGGGAGAACTCGGACTGGGTGATCTTCCTCGCCCAGAAGGACGAGTCGGTCGAACTCTTGAAGCAGGAGAAGCGCATCCACTGCGATCCCGGCATGGAGCGCGCGCTCAAGAGCCTGACCACCGCCGACGGCCGCCATGCCGAGCTGGTGCTGCACGGCCCCGACGGCTGGCGGGTGGCGAGGCTGGTGCTCGACCCCTGGTCGGTGGCGCTGTTCTCCTCGCGCGGTCCCGCCTTCGCCGAGGTCGAACGGCTCAAGGCCGAGGGGCTCTCCACCGTCGAGGCCATCGACCGGCTCGCGGGGGACTCCGCGCCGGCTGCCAAACACTCCGACACGACAGAACCGCAGGGAGGAAACGAATGACAGCAAGAACCGGACATGCCCCCGGATCGAAAGCCCGCCCGCTCAACTGGCCGGACGACCCGGAGGGCGTGACGGCCGCCAATATCGACTTCGAGGCGCTGGCGCATGTGCTGGCCAACACCTGCCGCCGGGGCGGCTGCTGCCGGCAGTACCACTCGGTCGCGGCGCATGCGGTGATCGTCTCGGAGGAAATCGAGACGCTCGACGGGCTCGCCGATGAGGATCGCCGGACGCTCGCCCTGCATGCGCTGTTGGCGAATGCGCCGTCGGCCTGGCTGCGGGGCCGCCTGCCCGACACGCAGCGGGCCGCGGAACGCTCCGGAAAACTCGCCACCGGGATCGAGGTCGCGGTGCGCGAGGCCGCCGGGCTCGATGCCGTGCTGGACGAGGAGCATGGCGAGCTGTTGCGGTTCGTGACCCGCATGGCGGCTTCGGCCGAGCGCCGCGACCTGCTCGATGGGAACGCCGCCGCCGGGATCGCCTTCCCGCCGCTGAAGCGGCGCATCCGCTCGATCATGCCCGACAAGGCGGCGGAAGCCTGGCTTGCCCGCTTCCGGGCGCTCGCCGGGCCGGAGGCCGAGCGGCGCGGGCGTATTGCGGCAGGCGCCGATGCGGACGGGGCGGATGTCGCGCAAGACTGAGATGAAACGTTCCGACTCGGCATGGCCGGTGATGATCTCGGCCGTGCTCCTGTCGAGCGCAGTGGCGGCGGCGGTCGCCGCCGGGGTGCTGCGTTACGGCATGGAGCCGCCGCCGCGCATCGCCGGCGTCCGCCTCGCGGAAATGACGGCGGCGTGGACGACGCAGGCGGTCGCCAGAGGCGAGACGGCGGAGGCCGTGCGCGCCTGGGGTGCGGCGCTGGAGACCGCCCTCGACCGGGTTGCCGCGCGCCATGGCGTGGTGCTGCTGCCGGCCCGGGCAGTCGCCGCCGGCGCGCCCGACATGACGCGGCAGGTCGAGGACGTACTGGCGGCCATTCTGGCGGAAGGCGGAGCGGCGCCGTCC
>JAPOZD010000388.1 GCA_026706245.1 Alphaproteobacteria bacterium | reverse complement strand
GACGACATTGCGCAACACCTCCGCCGTGCCGCCGCCGATGGTGAACATGCGCACGTCCCGCGCCATGCGCTCTAGCGGGCGGTTGCGCGAATAGCCGCGCGCGCCGAAGAGCTGCAGGGCGTCGTTGACCACCTGGATCGCGCTTTCCGAGGTCATGACCTTCGCCTGCGCGGCCAGCAGCATGTCGGGAAAGCCGTCTTCGCCGCTCCGCGCCGCGCCATAGACCAGCGCCCGGCTGGCGGCGAGCTTGATCGACATGTCGGCAAGCTTCCATTGCAGGCCCTGGAATTCGTTGATCGGCCGTCCGAACTGCTCGCGCTCCTCCGACCAGTCGAGTGCCAGCCGATAGGCGCCCTCGGCAATACCGAGGGCCACGGTCGCCGCGCCGACGCGCTGGCTGTTATAGGCGGTCATGAGGTCCGCGAAGCCCTTTTTCAGCCCGCGCGGCGGCATGAGCATCATGGAGGGCGGCACCTCCATCTCCTCGAAGGCGATCTCCGCTTCCGGTATGCCGCGCAGCCCCATGGTCGGCTCGCGGCGCACGATGCACAGCCCCTCGGTTTCGTCGCGAATGGCGAGGAAACCGCCGATGCCCTCTTCGTTGCCCGCCTCATCGAAGACGCGGGCAAAGATCAGGTGGAGACGGGACACGCCGCCGCCGGTGATCCAGTGCTTGCCGCCGTTGACCACATAGCGGTTGCCGCGCCGGTCGGCTCTCGTGGTCATCTCGCCGGCGGACGATCCGGCTTCCGGTTCCGTGATGCAGATTGCCGGCTTGTCGCCGGCCAGCACCATGTCGGCGGCCATGCGCTTCTGCTCTTCCGTGCCGTAGGCCATGACCGCGCTGATGGCGCCCATATTGGTCTCGACCACGATCCGCCCGGTGACGGAGCACGCCTTCGACATCTCTTCGATAACCAGCACGGCATCCAGCCAGGACCGCCCCTGGCCGCCATAGGCTTCGGGAATCGTCATGCCGACGAAGCCGCCTTCGACCAGCCGGTCCACATGGTCCCAGGGATAGGATTCGGTCCGGTCCACTTCCGCGGCGCGCTCCTGCACCGGCCCTTCGGCCAGTTCGCGCGCCGCCGACTGCAACGCGCGCTGACGGTCCGTCAGTTCGAATGTCATGGGCTTGCGTCCCCGCCGCAGGTCCGTCAACACTAGCTCATCATGAACGAGGGGTCAGCAGAGCTTCCGCCGGAGACATGGCATCCGGTGCGCATCCTCCCGAAGCGCAGCCTGTGGCGCCGCCGGAGCGCGCCGCCGGCCCGCCGTGACCCCCGCCCGATGGTTGCGTGGTGCGAGAAGCGGGTGCGGCATCCCTGGAAGGCGGTGCTGGAGCCCGATCTCACCCAGGTCTTCTGGTTCGAGCACAATGACGACGCGCAACGCTTCGCGCTCCGTTTCTTCCCGTTCAGATGCAGTTAGAGCATGCAGGTCTGTCCCCTGGACCGGCTCGACTTCGCTCGGGTCATTCCTCCCGGCGCGCTCGTCACCTGGTCCGAGGGCGCGGGAGAGCCGACGGCGCTGACAACGCGGCTGGTTGCGCAGCAGGACCGGCTCCGGGCTGAACTCTTCGTCGGCGTAACGCTGTCCGACACGCTGAAGGACATCGATCCCTCCCGCCTCGCCGTCTCCAGCTACTGCACGCTCTTCCGCTATTTCGATCTGTTCGAGCGCGGCGCCGTCGATATCCGGCCTTCGCACTATTCCCGAATGGCCGATCTCCGCCCCGATGTGCTGCTCATCCAGGTGACGCCGCCGGACGGGGCCGGCCGGCGCAGCCTCGGCACCGTCGTCGGCCACAACCCCGCCTATATGGCGGCCGGGGCGACGGTGGTGGCGCAGGAGAACCCGAACCTGCCCTGGACGGAGGGCGACGCGCTCATCGCAGACGCGCGCGTCGACATCCTGGTGCCGGAGGTCGCGCCTCTGGAACAGCTGATTCCGCGCCGGCCCGGCCCGGTCGAGCACGCCATCGGCGGCCATGTAGCGCGGCTGGTGCCGGATCGCGCGACGCTGGAGTTCGGCATCGGCTCGATCCCGGCCGCAGTCCAGCAGGCGCTTGCGGGCAAGCGCGACCTGGCGATCCACACCGGCCTGCTGGACGACGCGGCGGTGGATTTCATCGAGAGCGGCGCCGTCACCAACCGCTACCGCGAGACCGACCCCGGCCTCGTGTCGGCGGGCTTTCTGTTCGGCACGCCCCGGCTCTATCGCTATGTGGACCGCAATCCGCTGTTCGGCATGCGCGGGTCCGACCACATCCACGGGGCGCGGGTGCTCGCGGCGCTCGACCGTTTTTTCGCCATCAACTCCGCCATAGAGGTCGATCTGACCGGGCAGGTGAACGCCGAAGCGCTGGGCGGGCGCTATATCGGCGCCATAGGCGGGCAGGGGGATTTCCAGCGTGCGGCCCTTCACAGTCCCGGAGGCCGGGGCGTTGTCGCCCTGCCGTCCACCGCCGGGCGGCATTCGCGCATCGTGGCGAGCCTGTCGGGGCCGGTGACGACGGCGCGCGCGGATGCCGATGTCGTGGCGACGGAGCATGGCATTGCAGAACTCGCCGGGCGGACTCTGCAGGAGCGGGCGCGCGCGATGATCGCGATTGCCGACCCGGCACACCGGGCGCCGTTGCAAGCCGCCCTCGACGCGCTCGCCTGACGGGTTCTATAAAGCGCCCGCCCGAGAGACCTTGCAGGAGTCGTACATGGCGCACAGCCGGATCACCGAGGCGGATGTCGCAGAGCTTCGCGCCCGCATCGGCCAGCCCGTGCGCCGGGTCACCCCGCCGTTCTACACCGAGGTCAACGCCGACGCGGCGAGCCGCTTCGCCTGGGCGATCGGCGACGACAATCCGCTCTACCACGACGCCGGCTATGCGGCCCAAACGCGCTGGGGCCGGCAGTTGGCGCCGCCTTCGATCCTCTACAGCCTGGAGAACACGGTCTCGGGCGCCGTCGAGGGCCTGCCCGGGGTCCATGCGATGTTCGCCGGCACGGACTTTCGCTGGAACCGGCCGGTAGAAGTCGGGACGAAGTTCCGCGCCGAGTCCCGCCTGCACGATATCGTCGAGCACCGCACGCGGTTCGCCGGTCTCGCCATCCAGCAGATTTACCGCATCCGCTTTTTCGACCAGCATGACCGCGAGGTGGCGGAGGCG
>JAPOZD010000142.1 GCA_026706245.1 Alphaproteobacteria bacterium | reverse complement strand
AACCCTTCCGCCAGGCTGTCGCGGTCGATGAGCTCGAGCTTCGCCTTGGCCGCAATCTCTTCCGCCGCCGCTTGCGGGATCATGCCGAGGTCGGCTTCCGCGAGAGCCAGCGCCGCCTCCACATCGAGCCAGGCCTGCCATCGGGCCTCGATATGGAAGAGCGCGCGGATGCCCGGATCGGGAATGCGCATGTCGGTCGGGTTGACGGTCGCGGTCATGCGTGGGCCCCTTCATTCAGCCGGGCCGGACGATGCGCTAGACTGGCCCGTGCGGCAAGCGCGGGGAAGGCGGCAGAGGCATGACGCTCAGGGTAGGCATAGGCGGCTTCGGCACGATCGGCCGGCAGGTTGCCGCCGCCATCGACGCGGGCATCGAAGGTTTGGCGCTCGCCGCGGTCTCGGCGCGGGACGAGGCGCGCGCCAGGACGCGACAGGCGGGTTTCCGCGCGCCCGCGCCCGTTATTCCGCTGGCGGACCTAGCGGCCTGCTCCGACCTCGTGCTCGAATGCGCGCCGGCCGCCGTCTTCGAAGAGGTCGCCCTGCCCGCCGTAGAACAGGGGCGGATTTTCATGCCGACCAGCGTCGGCGCGCTGCTGCCGCGGATGGATCTGGTCGAGCGGGCCAGGGAGACCGGCGCGCGGATCGTGGTGCCGACGGGCGCGCTTCTCGGCCTCGATGCCGTCAAGGCGGCGGCGGAAGGCACCATCCATCGGGTGACCATGGTCACGCGGAAACCGCCCGGCAGCCTCGCCGGCGCGCCTCATCTGGTCGAGAACGGGATCGAGGTGGACGGCCTGACGGAGGCGAAATGCGTCTTCAAGGGCAGCGCCCGGGACGGCGCACGGGGCTTTCCCGCCAATGTCAATGTCGCCGCCGCGCTGTCGCTTGCCGGCATCGGCCCCGACCGCACCGAACTGGAAATCTGGGCGGACCCGGCCGTGGACCGCAATCAGCACAGGATCGAGGTCGAGGCCGATGCGGTGCGCTTTACGCTGGAGATCGCGGGGGTTCCCTCGGAGGAAAATCCCCGAACGGGAAAAATCGTCGCCCCGAGCGTGGTCGCCTGCCTGAAGAGCCTGACGCAAACACTCAGGGTCGGGACCTGACGCCGAAGCTGCGGGCTATTGGTCGGGACTGCCGACCGGGTCCTCGTCCGGGTCCCAGTCGCGCCCTTCCGCGCCGAGAAGGGGCCCGAACAGGCCACGAAGGAAGCCGGGAGCGAGAACCGACAGGGGATTCACCTTCGTCTTCGGGTCGTCCGCCGGGCCCGTCATTTCGTAGTTCGCGGCGAACAGGCCTTCGCCGCCTCCCGTCAGGAGGTCCCCGATCAGGGGAATTTTTCTAAGCACCCGGCTGACGTAATAGACGGGCACCAGCACGCCGTTGAGGGCCACCGTCTCCCGGTCCCGGTCGAATTCGCCGCGAAATGTCACGCCGATGGAATTGCCGAAGGTCCGCCCCGGACCGAGACGGATCCGGTCGCTCCGTATGCTGAACGGCGTCTCCAGGCGTTCGAACTGGAGGCCTGCATCGCTCGACAGGGCATCGCCGATGCCGGTGAGCGACGCCGCTGCGAGGAGGCGGGTCAGAACCGGCGCATCCCTTATCCGGAAACGCTTGATAACCAGCGAACCCCGATAGTCTTCCTCTGCCGAGGCGGAGCTTTCGGCAGTCAGGCGCAGCAGGCCGCCCCGCATATTGTCGTACCAGCCGAGCGCGGAAAGCAGCGCGCCCGTATCGTCGGCATCGATCCTCAATGCGGCCTTGTCGCCGCCCGGCTGAAGGGAAAGCGACACCGCCCGCCCGTTGGCCGTCCGGGCATTCGCCGCGGCTTCCGATATCCGCTCGCCTTCCAGCCCGATACCGGCGGCGAAACCGTGCAGCGGCGCATTCCCGCCGAGCCAGGCGCGGTCCGCATCCAGGCGGATGTTCAGGCGGTCGACGCCCCCTTGCCCGGCCCGCTCGCCGCCCGCGCGGTCGAGAAAGGGCGACAGATCGACGCTCGGTCCCTTTGCCCCGATTGAGACCGTGCCGTCCGGCCGCGGCTCGACACGGACGGCAAGGTCGGTTCGCTCACCGATCCGCAACCGGTCCAGCGAGCCTTCGAGGAGCCTGGCGCCTGCGATATCGAAGAGGCCGCGGCCGACGAATTCGAGGCCCGGTCCGGCAGCGGCAATCGACGACGCTTCGAGCAGTCCGTCCGGCCTGGTGCGAACGCTCGCCTCCAGCCAGGCAGGCTCGCCGGCAGCCTTCGTCCAGCGGAGACGCTCCAGTTGAATTTCTGTGGCCCCGAGGCCTGCCTTCAGCTTGAGTTCGGTTGTGTCGTCCCGGTTTTCCGTTGCAATCAGGTCGATCTCGACGGGTCCGCTCACATAAGGAGCCAGGCGGATGCCGAGACGCGCCTGTCCGTCGTCATCGAAAATCGTGCGCAGCCTGTAGATAGCCTCAACCGGGTCATTGCCCGAAAACCGCTGCTCGAAGTCGAATGTCGCCGGCTGCCCGCCGAGCAGGCCGCCTCCCGAAACGGCGAAATGCTTCTTGTCCGCTTTTACGTCGATGCGGGCGTCTTCGAGGTTCATCTTGAGCGCAGCGACCGGCAGATGCGCATTGACGACATCTCCTTCCGCTTCCAGCGCGACATCGCCGAGCGCCAGCGAGGCGAGCAGCGGCATGCCGACCCGGAGGCGGAACGCCGCGTCGCCGCCCGGCACCGCGGGGTCCATGCCGAGATAGCGGGCGTATCCGAGCGGTTCGCGGTCGAGAACTTCCAGGATATGGCTCAACGGCCCCTCGAACCCGACATCCGCCGCCAGTCTGGAAGGCGGCGTCTCGCGGTCCAGCCCCAGAAAGTCCACCGTGGCGCCCGCAACCGCAATGTCCCGGTATTTGCCGCCGGACAATGTCAGCCTGAACGACTGCGAATCGAAGACCGCCTTGCCGCCGATGTCCTCGAATGGCGGAAGCGGATGCCAGTAGCGCGCCGTAACGCCGGAAAAGGACACGCTGCCGGTGATTGCCGGAGACCTGAACGCGAGGTCGGTTTCGGGGGCCATTTCGGCATCGGCGACGATCCGGGCCTTGTCCACCATGCCCTTGCTCAAATTCGAAAGCACCCACTGGCGGGGGCCCGGGGCTCCGACATCCAGGGGCCACAGGAGCCGGAGATCG
>JAPOZD010000303.1:4387-28633 GCA_026706245.1 Alphaproteobacteria bacterium | reverse complement strand
CTCGCCCTGCAGCGTCTCAAGGAGGCGGCCGAGAAGGCCAAGATCGAGCTGAGCTCCACCGCGCAGACCGAGATCAACCTGCCCTTCATCACGGCTGACCAGTCCGGCCCGAAGCACCTCAACATCAAGCTTTCGCGCGCCAAGCTGGAGGCGCTGGTGGAGGATCTTGTCCAGCGCACTGTCGGGCCCTGCCGCAAGGCGCTCGAGGATGCGGGGCTGCGCGCCTCCGACATTTCCGAGGTCGTGCTGGTGGGCGGCATGACGCGGATGCCCAAGGTGATCGAGACGGTGAAGACCTTCTTCGGGCGGGAGCCGCATCGCGGCGTCAATCCGGACGAGGTGGTGGCGCTGGGCGCCGCGATTCAGGCGGGCGTGCTGAGGGGCGACGTAAAGGACGTGCTGCTCCTCGACGTGACGCCGCTGTCGCTCGGCATCGAGACGCTGGGCGGCGTGTTCACACGGCTGATCGATCGCAACACCACCATCCCGACCAAGAAGAGCCAGACCTTCTCGACGGCCGAAGACAACCAGAATGCGGTGACCATCCGCGTCTCGCAGGGCGAGCGCGAAATGGCGGCCGACAACAAGCTGCTCGGCCAGTTCGACCTTGTGGGCATTCCGCCCGCGCCGCGCGGCTTGCCGCAGATCGAGGTGACGTTCGACATCGACGCCAACGGCATCGTCAATGTGTCCGCCAAGGACAAGGCGACCGGCAAGGAGCAGGCGATCCGCATCGAGGCCTCCGGCGGGCTTTCCGATGCCGAGATCGACCGGATGGTGCAGGAGGCCGAGGCCAATGCGGAAGAGGACCGCAACCGCCGCGAGCTCGCCGAGGCGCGCAACCAGGCCGAGGGCCTGATCCATACGACCGAGCGGCAGCTCGAGGAGCATGGCGACAAGATCGGCACCGACGACAAGGCGGCGATCGACGAGGCGCTCCAGGCGGTGAAGGATGTCAAGGACGGCGAGGACGCCGCCCAGATCCAGGAAAAGACCGCCGCGCTTGCCGCCGCCGCCATGAAGCTCGGCGAGGCCATGTATGCCGCGCAGCAGGAGGAGGCGGGCGGCGGTCCGGACGGCCCGGACGCCGGCGCGGGAGGAGGCGATGACGGCGTGGTCGATGCCGATTTCGAGGAAGTGGACGACACCGACGACGCCCAGAAACGCTCCGCCTGACCCGGCCGGGCGGCGGCTCCGATGGCCGGGCAAGACTTCTATGAAGTCCTGGGCGCATCCCGGACGGCGAGCGCGGACGATCTGAAACGCGCCTATCGCAGGCTGGCGAAGGAATACCACCCGGACCGGAATCCGGAGGACGAGGCTGCCGAGGCGCGCTTCAAGGAGATCAACGAAGCTTATGATGTCCTGAAAGACCCGGAGCAGCGCCAGGTCTATGACCGGGTCGGCCATGAGGCGTTCACGCAGCGCGCCCAGGCGGGCGGCGCCAGCCCCGGCTTCGATTTCGGTTTCGGCTCCAGTTTCGGCGATATTTTCGACGAGATGTTCGGCGACCTCGCCGGCAGGCGGCGCGGACGCGGCGGCCGGCGCCAGGGCGCGGACATGCGCTACAACATGCGCATCACCCTGGAGGAAGCCTTCCAGGGCAGGCAGGCGACCATCGAGGTGCCCGGCACGGCAGCCTGCGAGGCCTGTTCCGGCACCGGCTCCGCAGGCGGCGCGCCGCCGGTCGCCTGCTCGACCTGCAACGGCGCGGGGCGGATAAGGGCGAGCCAGGGCTTCTTCACCGTCGAGCGGACCTGTGCGGCCTGCCAAGGCACGGGAGAGACGGTGCGCGACCCCTGCCGGAGCTGTGCGGGCCGGGGCCGGGTGCAGCGGACGCGCACCCTCACCGTCACCATTCCCGCAGGCGTCGAGGCCGGCAACCGCATCCGGCTTGCCGGCGAGGGCGAGGCCGGCGAGCGCGGCGGCCCGCCGGGCGACCTCTATATCTTCCTCGATGTCGAGGACCATCCTGTGTTCGAGCGGGAGGGGCCGCATATCCATTGCGAGGTCCCGGTGTCGATGACGGCGGCGGCGCTTGGCGGGATGGCCGAAGTGCCGACCGTGGAAGGCCGGCGCGCGCGCATCGACCTGCCGCCGGGCACGCAGTCCGGCAACCGCTTCCGGCTGCGCGGCAAGGGCATGACCGTGCTGAACACCCGCCAGCGCGGCGACATGCTGGTGACGGTCCGGGTCGAGACGCCGGTCAACCTCACGCGCCGCCAGGCGGAACTGCTGCGCGAATTCGAGAAGGAAGGCGGCGGCCAGAACCGGACCCCCGAAACAGAAGGCTTCTTCTCCCGCGTCCGCGAACTCTGGGACGACCTGACGGAGTAGGGCTGCGGGCAGCCCCGCGCTATTCGCCCGCCGTCGTATCCATCCGGCCTTCGTTGGCTTCCTCGGCGCGCTGGCGGCCGGGGCGGGCGTGGAGGCGGGCGTCGTAGTCCCGGAGGACCAGCGGCACGGCGACGCCGCGGCGGCCGGCCCAGCCGAGACAGGAGCCGAGCATGATGTCCGCGATCGAGAAGGTCTCGCCCAGCAGCCACGGCCGGCCGTCGGCGAGCGCCGCCTCGGCCTTTGCGGCCTGCTTCAGCCAGTATTCGCGCGCGCCCGACACCGCGACCGGCGCCTCGCCGTAAATCTCCGAGAGGTCGCCGTGGCGGCGGATGACGTAGAGCGAGGTCGCATCCAGCTCCATCGCCACATAGAAGCACCATTCCAGCACCCGGGCGCGCTCGGCCTCGGGCCAGAGGTCCACCCGGTCGCGGAAGCGCGCCGCAAGCTCCAGCGCGATGGCGCCGGACTCAGTGTAGCGCACGCCGTCGATCTCCATTGTCGGGATCTTGTGCAGCAGGTTCACGGCGCGGTAGGCGGGCGCCGTCTGCTCCGGCGTGCGGGTGCGGATCGGCGTCGTCCCGTAGGTCAGGCCAAGCTCCTGCAGGGTCCAGTGGACGCGGAGCGCACGGGTGGAGACGATGCCCCAGACATGGATTGCGGTCATGCAAGCGCCCTTTCGAGAATGCGCGCGGGATGTTCGGCCTGTCTGCCGGCGCCGTCGGCGATCTGGTGGCGGCAGCTTGTGCCGTCGGCGGCGATGAGCGTGTCCGGCCCCCCGGCGCGCACGGCCGGCAGCAGCGCCGCTTCGGCCATCTTCATCGAGACCTCGTAATGCTCCGCCTCGTAGCCGAAGCTACCGGCCATGCCGCAGCAGGAGCTCTCGACAAGCGCCGCCTCCAGCCCCGGCACAAGGGAGAGCGCGGCCAGGACTGCGTCCGGTCCGTCGAAGCTCTTGCGGTGGCAATGGGCATGGACGAGCGCGCGGCCTTCCGGCAGGGCGCGAAGCCGGGAGGCCAGCCGGTCCGCCGCCTCGCCTTCGGACACCAGGCTCTCCAGCATGGTGACACTCTCGGCCACCCGCGCGCTCTCCGGCCCCGGCAGCACGGCCAGCAGCTCGTCCCGGAAGGTGAACAGGCAGGACGGCTCCAGCCCGACAATGGGCGTGCCGGCCTCGGCATGGGGCAGCAGCGTGGCGAGGCTGCGGCGCATCTCGGCCCGCGCCCGGTCGATGCGGCCCGCCGCCAGCCAGCTCCGCCCGCAACAGGGCGGCCGCGCGCCGCGCGCCCCATGCGGATGGCGGACGCGGAAGCCCGCGGCCTCCAGCACGGCCGCGGCCGCGCGCGCATTCTCCGGCTCGAAGGCGCTGTTGAAGCAGTCGGCGAACAGCAGGGCCTGCCGCTCCCCGTTCGCCGGTTCCCCGCCATCGGCCGGATCGAAGCGGTCCCGCCGCCAGGCCGGCAGCCGGCGGTGCCGGGAAAAGCCGGTGGCGCGCTCGCGCAGCACCCTGAGCGGCCGGGCGCGTTCGGCGGCGTTGAGCAACGGCGCGAAAGGCGCCAGCCACGGCGCATAGCGGGGCAGGGCGGAGACCAGGCGGTCCCTCACCGTCAGGCCCCGTCGGGCCTTGTAATGGTGCAGGAACTCGACCTTCATCCGCGCCATATCGACCCCAGTCGGGCATTCGCGCCGGCAGCCCTTGCAGCCGACGCAGAGCGCCATGGTCCGCGCCATGTCGTCCGAGGCGAGCGCGTCCGGCCCGAGCTGGCCGGAGAGCGCGAGACGCAACGTGTTGGCCCGCCCGCGCGTCAGGTCCCGTTCCCGCCCGGTCGCCCGGAAGGAGGGGCACATCACGCCGGGGCCGGCCTTGCGGCAGGCGCCGTTGTTGTTGCACATCTCGGCCGCGCCGAGGAAGCCGCCGGGCCAGTCCGACCAGTCGAGCGCCGGCTCCAGCGGGGCCGCCGCATAGCCCGGCTTGAAGCGGAAGAGCGAGCGGTCGTCCATGCGCGGCGCGCGGACGATCTTGCCAGGATTGAAGAACCCGGACGGATCGAAGGCGTCCTTCACCTCCTCGAAGGCGCGCACCAGCGACGGCCCGAACATGCGCTCGTGGAACTCCGAGCGGATGATGCCGTCGCCATGCTCGCCGGAATGGCTGCCCTTGTATTCCCGCACCATGGCGAAGGCTTCCTCCGCGATGGCGCGCATGGCGGCCGCGCCCTGGGGCTGTTTCAGGTTGAGCACCGGGCGCACATGCAGCAGGCCGACCGAGGCGTGGGCGTACCAGGTGCCGGTGGTGCCGTGCTTCTCGAAGACGCGCGTCAGCCGGTCGGTGAAGTCGCCCAGGTCCTCCAGCGGCACCGCGCAGTCCTCGATGAAGGAGACCGGCTTGCCCTCGGTCTTCATCGACATGACGATGTTGAGGCCCGCCTCGCGCACGCCCCAGATGCGGGCCTGGAGTGCGGGATCGACGGCCCGGACGGTGGCGCCGGGATGGCCCAGGTCGCTCATCGCGTCGTCGAGCGCCTCCAGCCGGGACAGCAGCGCCGCCCTGTCCTCGCCGGCGAACTCGACCAGCAGCAGCGCGTCCGGCCGGCCCTGTACGACCTCGCTGACGGTCTCGCGGAACATCTGGATGTTCCGACCGAGCTCGATGATGGTCCGGTCCACCAGCTCGATCGCATCGGGGCCGAGCGCCACCAGCCGGGGCACGGCGTCCATGGCGTCGCGGAAGCGCGGGAAATGGCACACGCCGAGCACCTTGTGGGGCCGGATCGGCTGGAGATCGACCTCAATGGCGGTGAAGAAGCCGAGCGTGCCCTCCGAGCCGACCAGCAGGTGGGCCATATTGTGCCCGGCGGCGTCCACGCTCTCGAGATTGTAGCCGCCGACCTTGCGCAGCACGTCCGGGAAGCCGCGCGCGATGGCGTCCCGCTCGCGCTCGGCGATGGCGCGCACCTTGCGCACGAGGTCGATATAGCCGGGCGTGCCGCCGCCGGAGCCGAGATTGCCCGGCACGCGCGCGAAGCGGTGGCGGCTGCCGTCGGCCAGGATCGCCTCGATGGCGTGGGTGTTGTGGACCATGTTGCCGTAGCGGATCGAGCGCGAGCCGCAGGAATTGTTGGCCGCCATGCCGCCGAGCGTTGCCCGGCTCGCAGTCGAGATATCGACCGGGAACATGAGGCCGTGGCGGCGCAGCTTCGCATTCAGCCGGCCGAGCACGACTCCCGGCTCCACGCGCGCCCGCCGGTTTTCGACATCGATCCCAAGGATACGGTCCAGATGCGCGGCGCAGTCGAGCACCAGCGCCTCGCCGACCGTCTGGCCGGCCTGCGAGGTGCCGCCGCCGCGCGGCAGCACCGGCACGTCCTCCTCGCGCGCGATGGTCATGGCCGCTTCGACATCGGCGACCGAGCGGGGCCGCACGACTCCGACGGGCTCTATCTGGTAGATGGAGGCGTCGGTGGCATAGCGCCCGCGCTCGAACGGGTCGAACAGCACCTCGCCTTCGATCTCCCCGCGAAGCCGCGCCGCCAGCCGGGGATCGCCCACCCGGGTGCCGGCCCTGCGTTCGCCAGCTAACGGACCCGCCACGGTCCGCCGGCCTGTCTGCATGCTGTTTCCTCGCCCCCGGTTTCGGCGCGGCCGGCCGCCTGCCAACTCTTCCAGCCATAGCGGACACATGCCTCGCCAGCGCCGGAGCGCCAGCGTTTCTTCACGGATATTATGCCGCTGTGTCCGGTGCCGGGATTGGCCCAGCGCGTTTCGGCGGCGGCGGTCTCCAGCGCCCGGCGCCGCGCCTCGGAGGCCAGCGCGGCGTCGGTGGAAAGCCCGGTAGAGAGCGCGTATTGGAGCGCGCGGCGGTTCGCGATCCAGCGGGCGATGCGCTCGTCATTGGCGGGGTGGGTGCGCGCCATCGCCATGCCGAGTTGTCCGTAACCGCCCTCCCGGCCCTCCTTGGTGCGCGCGAGCCGCATCAGCATCCGTTCCCCCGCCTCCAGCGGCACGCCGGCTTCCGCCATGATGAGGGCGGAATAGTAGTCCGCCTCCAATTCGTGCTGCTGGGAATAGGCGAGCGCGCCCATGCCGAGGCCGAACTGCCCGCCCGTCTGCACCATGTCCCCCATGCAGTCGTCGTGGGACCGGTTGCAGATAACCGCTCCGATCAATGCCCCGCCGACAAGCCCGCTCAACGCGCCGATGCTGGCATCCTCCATGCGCTTGTCTATGTGGTCGGCGATGACATGGCCGTATTCATGTGCGAGCACGGCGGCGATTTCCTCGTCCGACCCGGCTGCGGCGAGCAGGCCCGCATTCATCGTCACCCGGTGGCTGCCATCGACATGGGCGTTGATCTGCTTGTCGCGCGAGCGGATCGGGCTGAGAGTCAGGATCGCGCTGCAATTCGCGCCCCGCATGCGCTGGCAGACCCGGTGCGCCGCCGGGCGGATATGGCGGACGACGCGCGCGAGCGAGGCGTGCTGGGCCGTTTCGTCGAGCTGCCTCTGCCGGGAAATGGCGCCCGCCTGCAACAGGCGGCGCGCCTCCTGCTTTTCGGCCCCGGTTGCGGGCACGCCGGGGCGGTCCACGCCGGAACAGGCGGCGAGGAGGAGCGCCAGAAAGGCTGCCGGGACGGCCCTCAGCCCCGCCATCGCTACGCCTCCATCACCACGGCGACCCGGCCTATCGCCCGGCGCGACAGCACTGCCGCCATCGCGTCCTTGAAGCCTTCCAGCGGGAAGGTCATGTCGACGCGCGGCTTGAGGCGGCCCTCCTCGAACCAGGCGAAAAGCCGGTCCATGCCGGCCCGCATCCGGTCCTCCATCTCGTAGCGGATATCGTTCGGGCTCCAGCCGACATAGGTGCCGAAATTCATGCCCACCACGCTCACCGTCTTGACCAGCAGGATATTGGCCGGAATCTGCTGGATCGTCCCGCCTGCGAAACCCACCGGCATGATGCGCCCCTCGAAGGCGATGCAGCGAAGGGACTGCTCGAACACTTCGCCGCCGACCGGGTCGTAGATGACATCCGCCCCGCGCCCGTCGGTCAGCGCCAGCACCTCCTCGCGGAAATCCGCCTCGCGGTAGTTGATCGCGTGGTCTGCGCCATGCTCGCGCGCGGCCGCCAGCTTCTCCGCCGAGCCGGCCGTCGCGATCACCCGCGCGCCCAGGATCCTGCCGATCTCGACGGCCGCGATGCCGACGCCCCCCGCCGCGCCGTGCACCAGCAGCGTCTCGCCCTTGGCGAGCCGCAGCATGTTCGGCCAGCAGAGCGCGGCGTAGGAGGTGTGGTAGGAGTTGGTGAAGGCGATGGCGTGTCGGAACTCCATGCTGTCCGGAATCGCGAAGGTGTTGACCTCGAGCGCGGCGGCCTCCTCCGCCAGCCCGCCCCAGTCGAGCACCGCCAGCACCCGGTCGCCCGGCCGAAAGCGCGTGACCTCCGCGCCGACCTCTGTGACGATGCCCGCATATTCGGTGCCGGGAACGAAGGGGCGCGGCGGGCGGCGCTGGTAGCGGCCCTGGACCACCAGCGAGGCGGCGAAGGAGATGCCGCAGGCCCGCCCGCTTATGCGCACATGGCGCGGCCCGAGCTCGGGCGGCGGCGTCTCGCGGATTTCGAGTTCATCGAACGGTTTCCAGTCATCCACGACCACCGCGCGCATGGACAGCCCCGCCTCCCAGGTCCAGAATCGACGCTGTCATGAAAGGCTATTTCGGCATCGGCGTCGAGGGCCTGAGCAAGCCGCTCAACGCTGGCAACCTGTTCCGCTCGGCGCAGGCCTTCGGCGCGAGTTTCCTGTTCACCGTGGGCGCGAGCTATGCCGGGCGGGGCGGCGGCGCCGGAACGCCGCCACTCGAAATGAGTCGCCGCGCTCTGCGCGGCGGCGGCGATACCTCCCATGCGCCGGGCAAGGTGCCGCTCTACGCCTTTCCCGATGCAGGCTCCATGGTGCTGCCGCGCGGCTGCGCGCTGGTGGGCGTGGAGCTGCTGGACGAGGCGGTGGACCTGCCGAGCTTCCGCCACCCGGCCCGCGCGGCCTATATCCTCGGCCCCGAGCGCGATTCGCTCTCCGGCCCGGTGCTGGAGCGCTGCGCCCATGTGGTCCGCATCCCCACCTCCTTCTGCGTCAATGTCGCCATGGCGGGCGCCATCGTGATGTACGACCGCGTGTTGACCCTCGGCCGCTTCGCCACGCGCCCCCTCAGCCCCGGCGGCCCGCCCGGGCCGCTCGCGCCGCATGTCCACGGCAAGCCGAAACGGCGGACCTAGACGGGGCCGCCAGTTGGCGCACCGGCCCAATTTCGTCGTCTTCTGCACCGACCAGCAGCGGGCGGACAGCCTCGGCTGCTACGGCAACGCGCAGGCGCGGACGCCGCACCTCGATGCGCTCGCGGCGCGGGGGCTCTGCTTCGACGACCATCTGACGCCGAACCAGATTTGCTCGCCCAGCCGCGGCACGATGATTACGGGGCTCTATCCGCGCCATCACGGCATGACGACAAACGGGCGTACCATGCATGAAGGCCTCGCGACCCTGCCCGGCCTCTTGTCTGAGGAGGGATACCGCACGCATGCGGTGGGCAAGCTGCACCTGCAGCCCATCATGGCCGATCTCCCGTTCGGCTATCCGGAGTCGGTGCCGTTCTGGCAGGCGGGGCTCGGGGCGGGCTGGAACGGGCCCTATTTCGGCTACGAGACCGTAGACTTCATGATCGGCGAATCGCTGCTCGCCACCGAGGGCGGGCATTATGCCGAGTGGCTCCATGTCCGTCATCCGGAGATTGCCTGGCTCTACCGCCCGGAAGCGGCGCTCGACGGGCCGCTTGCCGACCTTGGGGAGGCATGGACCTCGGCCGTCCCGGACGCGCTGCATTACAACAGCTGGATCGCGGACCGGGCGCTGGCGTTCCTGGAGCGCGCCGAACGGCCGTTCATGCTGTTCGTCTCGACCCCTGATCCGCACCATCCCTTCAGCCCGCCCCGGCCCTGGGCCGACCTGTTCGACCCGGCCGACATACCGGAGCCCCTGGTGCTGCCGGGAGAGCTGGAGCGGATGCCGGACTATGTCCGCGCGCGCCTGCCGGCCGACTGGATCGACAATGAGGCGCCGCCGGTAGAGCAGGGCGGCATGACGGTGACGGACGGGGTCTCCCCGGCGAGCCTCGCCCGCGCCGCGGCGCTGACCAGGGGCATGGAGGCGCAGATCGACCATCAGTTCGGGCGGGTGCTGGCGAAGCTGGACGACATGGACATCGCCGGCGAGACCGTCGTGCTGTTCACCTCAGACCACGGCGAGTTCCTCGGCAATCACGGCCTGCTGCACAAGGGGCCGCCGCCTTATCGCGACCTGTGCCGGGTGAGCTTCGTCATGGCGGGGCCGGGCATTCCCCGGGGCGAACGCACGTCTGCGCCGAGCAGCCATCTGGACCTTGCGCCGACCCTGCTGGCGCTCGCCGGCATCGACGCGGACGCTGCGGGAAAGGACGGACAGAGCCTGGCGCCCGTCCTGCGCGGCGATGGCATGGAGGGGCGGGAGCGCTTCCTGGAGTTCCACCCCCGCATCGACCGCCGGACCTACAACTACTCTATCGACACCGGGCGGTGGCGGTTGACGCTCTACCCCGAGAGCGGGTCCGGCTGGGGCGAGCTGTTCGACCTCGGCTCCGATCCCGGCGAGTGCAAAAACCTGTTCCACCACGCCGCGTGCCGGACGGTTCGCGACCGCCTCGCCGAGCGCCTGCAGTCCCGCTTCCCGGCTGACCCCGACGCCGGCACCGCGCTCATCGCCAAATGGTAGGCCGCCCGACGCGCGAGAGCCTCGGCATGGACCGGATCGAGACCGGCCGGCTGCTGCTGCGCCCCTTCCAGGAGACCGACGGGCCGGCTTACCGGGCGATCCGTCTGAAGCCCGGCGTGACGCGCTTCCTGCCGAGCCACACGGAGGACCCGGGCGAAGCCGCGCGCCGCGCCGACGCGACGGTCGCGGCGTTCCGCGAGGCGTGGGTGCGGGACGGCTACGGCCCCTGGGCGGTCGTCGAGCGCGCCGCGGGCCGCCTTGTCGGGCATCTGGGGCTCCGGCGGCTGCCCGAACGCGGCGAAACCGAACTCCTGTTCCTGATCGATCCCGGCGCGCAGGGGCGGGGCTATGCGACCGAGGGCGGGCGCGCCGCGCTGACCTGCGGCTTCGGCCGGCTGGCGCTGCCGGAGGTCGCGGCCTTCGCGCTGCCGGGGAACGCCGCCTCCATCGCCGTGCTTGAGCGCCTCGGCATGAGACGCCGCCCCGGCCTCGTCCGCGCCTTCGGACTGGAGGTGTTGAGATACGAGATGCGGGCGGGCGAGTTTCAACCCATCGGGGAGGCGTCCGCTCCGTCCTGCGGCGGGTCTTCCCAGTAGGGGCGGGGGCCGAAGCGTTCCACCATG
Source organism: Alphaproteobacteria bacterium (assembly GCA_026706245.1). GTDB lineage: Bacteria > Pseudomonadota > Alphaproteobacteria > Bin95 > Bin95 > Bin95. The sequence continues at coordinate 17,878 of JAPOZD010000303.1, read as the reverse complement.
AAATCCACGAAGGCGCGAACCTTGGTGGAGAGATGGCGGTCGGCGGGGTAGAGGGCGTGGATGCCGGTGTCGAGCGCGCCGGGCGCGGCCCGGTAGCCGGGCAGCACTTCCGCAAGCCGGCCGGACTGCACCTCCTGCCCCACCAGCCATGAGGGGAGCAGCGCGATGCCGAGCCCGCCGAGCGCCGCGGCATGGACCGCCTCGGTGTTGTTAGTGCGCAGATTGCCGCCGACGCGCACTTCCGCGAGCCCGTCCGGGCCGCCGAGGTTCCAGTTCACATTGCCGTGGTGGCGCGTATAGACGAGGCAATTATGGTCCGCGAGGTCCTGCGGGCGCTCCGGCGCCCCGGCCTTCGCCAGATAGCCGGGGCTTGCGCAGAGGACGCGCCGGTTGGGCGCGAGGCGGCGCGCGATCAGGCTCGAATCCTCGAGCTCGCCGACGCGCACGGCAACATCCGCGCCGACCTCAAGCAGGTCCACGAAATTGTCGGTGAGGGTCAGCTCGATCCGCACTTCCGGATAGCGCGCAAGGAAGTCCGGCAGCGCCGGGGCGACATGGCGGACGCCGAAGGCCGTCGGTCCGTTCACGTGCAACACGCCGCGCGGCGATTCCTCCAGATGCGAGACGGCGGCGGTCGCCTCGTCGAGCGCCGCCAGGATGCGCGAGACGCGCTCGAAATAGAGCCGCCCGGCCTCCGTCAGGCTGAGCTTGCGGGTGGTGCGGTGGATGAGCTGGGCGCCCACGCTGTCCTCCAGCGCCGCGACCTGCCGCGACACCGAGGAGGGCGCCATGCCGAGCCGGCGCCCGACCTCGGAGAAGCTGCCGGCATCGACGGAGGCGGTGAAAAGGCGGATGGCGTTCAGCGAATTCATGGCGCGCTCATCTTTGCTTTATTTGCAAATATCATATCGTTTTTCATCTCATTGTAAATAAGAGGGGCGATAATAAATGGGGCGTCAACGGAAATCCGAACCCGGAGACAGGACAGATGATCCAGAGACCCTACACCCTCACCCAGGCCGAAATCGACCGGGCCGTGGCCCGCGGCCGGCAGTTGCGCGCCGAGGCCTTCGCCGGCGCTTTCGCCCGGCTCGGACGGTCGATCCGCAACGCCCTCGCCCGTCTGCTCCAGCCGGCAGCGCATGGCGGCGCCCGGCGCGCCTGACGGTATCCCTCCTTCCCGGCGCGGCGCTCGTCCCTCCCCGACCGAGCGCCGCGCCTGCCGGCGGCACGACAACCGCCCTCACCGTAACAACCGTGTGCCCGCCATGACGAAGCCCGACGACCGCTTCGCCGCCATGCTCGGCGGCCCGGTCGCGCCGATGCTGGCGAAGCTGTCGGCGCCCAACGTCGCAACCGCCTTCTCCCTCACCGCGATCTGGATCGCCGATGCCTGGTATATCGGCCGGCTCGGGGCCCTGCCATTGGCGTCGATCGCCCTGGTCTTCCCGGTTCAGGCCATGATGCAGATGATGTCGGCCGGCGCGATGGGCGGCGCGGTTTCCTCCGCGGTCGCCCGCGCGCTCGGCGCCGGGGACGCCGCCCGGGCCGACGCCCTGGTCCGCCACGGCATCGTTATCGCCATCGTCATGGCGTTCATCTATTTCGCGGCATTCGGCCTGTTCGCCGGGCCGGTCTTCGCCGGCCTCGGCGGCCGGGGAGCCGTGCTGGACGGCGCCGTCGATTATGCCGTCATCCTGTTTGCCGGCGGCATCTTCATGTGGCTCGCCAACCTGTTCGCGGCGGCGATCCGGGCGACGGGCGACATGGCTACCCCCGCGCGGTGGATCGGCGTCGGAGCGCTGCTCCATGTCGGGCTCAGCGGCGGGCTTACCCTGGGCTGGGGGCCGCTGCCCCGGCTCGGAACGGTCGGCCCGGCGGTGTCGGTCACCGCGATCTACGGCCTGATCGCGCTCATGTTCGCCCTGAACCTGGCCCGCGGCGGGCGCGGCGCGCAGCTGCGGACCGGCTGGAGCCTGAGCGCCGACCTGTTTCGCGATATCCTGAAGGTCGGCCTGCCGGCCTGCGGCAACACCGTCATGACCATCGGAACCGTCCTGATCGTCACCCGGCTGGCGGCCGAGTTCGGCGTCGGGGCTCTCGCCGGCTACGGGCTGGGCAGCCGGCTCGAACTGCTGATCGTCCCGCTGTCCGCCGGCGTCGGAATGGCGTTGACGGCCACAACCGGGGCGAATTTCGGCGCGCGGCAGATCGGCCGGGCGCGGCGCATCGCCTGGACCGGCGGCCTGATCGTCGGCGGCGCGGTCGGCGCGGTCGGGCTGGCTGCGGCGCTCTGGCCGTCCCTGTGGCTCGACCGGTTCACCTCGGACGCCGCGATCGTCGCATTCGGCGCGCAATATCTGCGGATTGCAGCACCTTTCTACGGTCTGTTCGGCCTCGGCATGGCCCTCTATTTCGCCTCCCAAGGCACCGGCAGCATGGCTTTACCGGTGACCGCCGGGGCGATTCGGCTGATTGTTGCCGGCGGCGGCGGGGCGGTTGCCGTGCTGTGGTTCGGCGGCGGCCCGGCGGCCCTGTTCGCCTGTGTCGCCGCTGGCCAGTTCTGCTTCGGCGCCGGGGTCGCCGCATCCCTATTCGGCCGCGTCTGGAACCCGCCGGCGGCCGCGGATGCACAATGCCGGGGGCGGCATCGCCCGGCGGCGTCCGGACCCCGCTTGCCGCTGCGGCCCGCCTTCAGCCCCGGCGGCCCCAGGAGCGCTGCGGCACATCCCGGAACAGCGAAACATGGGTGTGTACGCAGCGCCACGGGTCGCCGGGCTTCTCCCGCGTGAAGACCGCCGTCGTCCGGCCCGGCCGTTCGTAGGCGGTCCCGTCCTCGTGGAAGCCGGTGGAGGTCCACACCGTCATTCCGAAGGCCATCGTCCGGTCCGGCGACACCATGCAGCGCAGGCCCTCCGTCAGGTGCCGGAAATCCTCGATACCCGGCCAGATGCTGCGCCACTGCCGCGCCTCAAGCGCGTCCAGGCCCTCGACATGGTCCATCCAGGTGCCGAAGCCGAGCACGTCCGGGTCGAAGCGCCGCCGCGCGGAGGTGAAATCCCGCCGCGCCACCTCCGCGCCCCAGTCGTCGAACCAGGCCCGGATCGCCTCCACATCCTCGGCGGGCATATCGAAATCGGCCATCGCGCTTCCTCCCCAGGCGGGCTTATCATGCGCCGGAGCGGGGGGAGACGCCATGCACACCATCGACGACGCTTTGCTTCGCCGCCAGGTCGCCGCGGTCTTCGAGACCTGGGGCATGGCGCCGGACCATATCGAGACGACCGTGCATGTCATGGTCGAGACCGACCTCGCCGGCATCGACAGCCACGGCGTCGGCATGCTGCCCTGGTACCAGAAGGCGAAGGAGGAGGGCCGCATCGAGCCGAGGCCCGACATCCGCATCGAACGGGAGACGGGCGCGCTCGCGCTCATCGACGCCGGGCGGAGCCTCGGCCATCCGCCCGCCGTGCTCGCCATGCGGACCGCGATGGACAAGGCGCGCGAAGCCGGCGCGGCGGCGGTCGCGGTGCGCAACTCCAACCATTACGGCGCGGCCGGCTACTATTCCGGGATGGCGGCGGAAGAGGGGCTGGTCGGCCTCTCGCTCACCAATGCGCCGACCAAGCAGGTCGCGCCGATGTTCGGCGCCGATGCCGCGCTCGGCACCAACCCCATCGGCTTCGCCGCCCCGGCCGCGGCGAACCGGCCCTTCGCGCTGGACATGGCGACCAGCACGGTCGCCTTCGGCAAGGTCTCGATTGCGAGGCGCGCCGGCAAGGCGATTCCGGAAGGCTGGATGGTGGACCGCTTCGGCGCGCCGGTTACGGATGCGCCGCACGGGCACGATGTCGGGCTGTTGACGCCGCTCGGCGGCACCCGCGAACTCGGCGGCCACAAGGGCTACGGCCTTGGTGCGATGGTGGAAATCCTCTGCGCGACGCTCTCCGGCTGCCTCGGACACGAGACGGGGCATTTCTTCTTCGCCATCGATCCCTCGCATCTGCGCGATGAGGGCGCGTTCGAGGCCGATATGGACCGGCTGCTCGACATGCTGCGCGCGACGCTGCCCGCCGACCCGGCAGAGCCGGTCATGGTCGCGGGCGACCCGGAATACGCCGCCCATGCCGCCCGCAAGGCGAACGGCATCCCGATGACGGACACGCTCTTCGAGGAACTGCGCGACGTCTGCCGGCGTTCCGGCGCGCCCTTCCTGCTGGAGGGCTGACAGGCGAGCGCCCGGCCGGTAATCTAACCGGGCCGGCAAGGACAGGATTGATGGCCACGGACTCGATTGACGCGCCCTTCACTGCTGCGGAAAGGCAGGCGCTCCGCCGGCTGCTGGCGAAGCCGGGTGGCGGCGATATCACCCGCAATCCAATGGCCGTCGCGCTGGTCGTCGCCTTCCTGGCGCTGATAGGCTGGATCGCGCTGGAAACGCAGGCCAATCGGGAGGCAATCCACGAAAACGGCATCGCAATCGCGGTGCTGCAGACCGATGTCGCTACCCTGAAAGCGGATATCGCGGCGGTGAAAGCGGATATCGCGGCGGTGAAAGCGGATATCGCGACGGTGAAAGTGGATATGGCGGAGCTGCACCGCAAGATCGATCTTCTGCTGGCGCAGCGGAGCCGGTAACGGCGCCCGGCTTGCCTCTGCGCCGCCGCTCCGGCCCCCGACCCCGCCCGACAGTGCATGATAACCGTCCCGCATACGCTGCTGGCGGCGCAGATACGGGCGGTGTTCCTCGCCTGGGGCATGCGCCCGGAGCCAGTGGAGACCGCCGTGGCGCTCATGGTCGAGGCCGATCTTCGCGGCATAGACAGCCACGGCGTCGGCATGCTGCCGACCTACGACCAGCGCCGGCGCGACGGCAGGATCGACCCGCTGGCGGAGGTCCGCACGCTCCGCGAGGGGCCCGTTCTGACGCTTGTGGACGCGGGCCACGGCATCGGCCACCCGCCCGCGCGCTTCGCCATGGAGCGGGCCTGCGACAAGGCGGCCCTGGCCGGTCTCGGTGTCTCGGTCGTCGTCCACTCCAACCATTTCGGCGCTGCCGGCGTCTATTCCACCATCGCCGCGGAGCGCGGCCTCGTCGGCTTTGCCTGCACCGGCACGACGCAGCGTTCCGTGGTGCCGACCGGCGCCCGCGAGCCGCGCTTCTCCACCAATCCCATCGCCTTTGCCGCGAGCCCGGCCGAGGGCGAGCCGTTCTCGCTCGACATGGCGACCAGCACCGTCGCGGTCGGCAAGGTCAACATCGCGCGCCGGGTGGGCAAACCCTTGCCGGAAGGCTGGGCCGTGCGCCCGGACGGCCGGCCCGAGACCGATGCGGCCGCCGCCTTCAATGCAAAGCCGAAGCGCCTGACGCCGCTCGGCGGCAACCGCACGCTCGGCAGCCACAAGGGCTACGGCCTTGCGATGATGGTGGATATCCTCGCCAGCGTGCTCGGCGGCGCGAATGTGGGCGGCGTCGATCTTGAGACCGGCGAGCCCGGCCGGTTCATCGAGGTCGGCCATTTCTTCCTCGCGCTCGACCCCGCCTTCTTCAATGCCCGGTTCCCCGACGACCTGGGCGCGCTAATGGCGGAACTGCGGGCGGTGCCGCCGGCCGACCCGGCCCGGCCGGTGCTGGTGCCGGGCGATCCCGAGCATGAGGCGCGGCGCGAACGGCTGGTTGCCGGCATCCCGATGACCGGGACGCTGTTCGAGGAGATCCGCGCCGTTGCGGCCGGCTCGGGCGCGCCTTTCCTGCTGGAGCAGGCATGTCCGGCCGCCGCCTGCTGATCGTCGCCCACGCGCCCTCGCCGAATACGCTCCGGCTGCGGGACGCTGCGGCGTCCGGCGCGCGCCATCCTGATATCGAGGGCGTCGAGACGGAAGTGCTGAGCCCCTTCGATGCGACGCCGGACCATGTGCTCGCGGCGCATGCGCTGCTGCTCGGGACGACGGAAAACCTCGGCTATATGAGCGGCGCGCTGAAGGACTTCTTCGACCGCATCTACTATCCCTGCCTGGAGGAGACCCAGGGCCGCCCGTTCGGCTTCTATATCCGCGCGGGCCATGACGGCACCGGCACGCGGCGGGCCATCGAGACCATTACGACGGGTCTGCGCTGGCGCGCGGTCGCCGAGCCGGTGCTCTGCCGGGGGGAATGGCGGGAGGCGTTCGCCGCCGACTGCGAGGAGCTCGGCATGACGCTCGCCGCCGGGCTCGAAGCCGGCGTGTTCTGAACGCTGTCGGCGGCGCGCCGTTTCCTTTGCTGCGAGGTCAGGCGGCCTGCTGGCGCTCGCCTTCCGGCGCGGCGACGAGGCTGTCGATCACGGCGGCGATCAGGCCCTCCAGATCTTCCGAACTCGCGGTGGTGACCAGATTGCCGTCCACGGTGAGCGGCGCCTCGGACCAGACGGCGCCCATCGCCTCGACGCGCGCGCGCGACGCCTCGGCGCCCGTCACCTTGCGGCCCCGCGCGGCTTCCGCCGCAACCAGCATTTCCACCGCGTCGCCCACAATGGCGACGAGCTTGCCGGCTTCCATCATGCCCTTGACCACGCGCCGGGCATGGGCGTTCTCCCTGAGTGCGGCGATGCTGCGCTCCCCGCCCGGCACCAGCAGGCCGTCGAAGTCGCTCGGCAGCGCGTCCGTAATGCGGGTGTCGATGTAGAAATTGTGGCCCCAGGTCCCCTCATGCCAGCCATTGGCCAGCCCGATCTCATGGCTGATGATGCGGATCGCGGCGCCCTCGGCAGCCAGCGCCTTCTGGGTGTCGGTCATGACGATTTCCTCGAAGCCATTGGCGACGAGCACGGCGACGGTCATGCCGGAAAGGCGCTTCTGGTCGGACATGGGGCGGTTCTCCTTCCCTCGATCTCGCGGTCCATCCGTCTGTCCGCGACTGTAAGTCTCCCGTCCCGTTCCGCCGTAAACAGCGTCGGGGCCATGCAGTCATGGGCGCGGAAGATAATTTATACTCTGCATATAGCCGCCTGCCCGCCGCGCTTCAAGCGGGCCGGGCTGTGCCGATTGTCGCATCGCCGGCCATGACAAAACCGGCATTTCATGACACATGGGAGACATTCCCTGTCCGCACCGAAGCGGGCGGGAGACACGGAACGGAAGGAAGGCGCAAGCCATGCACAAGTGGATCGACCATATCGTCGTTCGGGTGAAGGACCTCGACCGGAGCCTCGAGGATTACGAAACCAAGCTCGGGCTGAAGGCGGAGGCGCCGCCGGAGGACGAGCCGCATCTGGGGCTTCGGCGCGCGATCCTGCCGCTCGGCGAGTCCGGACGCTTCATCGAGCTTGCCGAGCCGCTCGGCGACGGCGCGATCGCCCGCAGCCTGGAAAAGAACGGCGAAGGGCTGCACCTCGTCGCGCTCGCCGTGGACGACCTCGAGGCCGCAAAGGCCGAGATGGCCGGGAACGGCGCGCGGCTGATCGAAGCGACCGGCATGGTCTTCGTCCACCCGGCCGACGGCCACGGCGTGCTCTACCAGCTCATCGAGCGGGAATAGATGGCCGACACGGGCGGCGCCTTCGTTCCGGGCACGGAGCGCCGGATCGAGGGCCGCGCCGGCGGGCCGCTCGACGGGCTGACCTTCGCCGCGAAAGACCTGTTCGACGTGGCCGGCCTGCCGACGGGCGGCGGCAATCCCGACTGGCCGGGAAACGACGCTCCCGCCGGGCGCCATGCCTGGGCGGTCGAGACGCTGCTGGAGGCGGGCGCGGCCTTCATCGGCAAGACCGTTACCGACGAGGTCTCGCTCGGCATTCTCGGCGAGAGCGCCTTCTTCGGCACGCCCCTCAACCCGGCGGCACCGGACCGGGTGCCGGGCGGCTCCTCGTCCGGCTCGGCTTCGGCGGTTGCCTCCGGCCTCGCGGATACCGCGCTTGGCACCGACACCGGCGGCTCGGTGCGCGTGCCGTCGAGCTTTTGCGGGCTCTACGGCATCCGCCCGAGCTGGGGCCGGCTCGACCTCCGGGGCATGATGGCCCAGGCGCCGGGCTCGGACACGACAGGCTGGTTCGCGCGCGACGCCGGGACCTTCGCGCGAGTTTCCGCCGTGCTGTTGCAGGAGGCGGTTCCGGAGGCGCTGCCGGGCCGGCTGCTGGTCGCCATCGATGCCTTCGGCGTCGCGGACGATGAGGTCGCGGAGACATTGCGTCCGATGGTGGAGCGACTCGGCCGGATCGTGGGCGCCCCGCAAGAAGTGACGATGGCGCTGCCCGGCCTCTCCGCCTGGGCGAAGGCGCAGCGCACCTTGCAGCCTTGGGAAGCCTGGCTCACCTTTCGCGACTGGCTCGACCGGCGCAATCCGCGCATGGCGTATTCGGTCGCGCGCAACCTTGTGCGCGGCGCGGACATCGCCGAGGCGGATCGGCTCTGGGCGTCGATGGTCCGGGCGGAGGCGCGGGCCCGGCTCGTGCATCTGCTGCCGCCGGGCACGGTGCTCTGCCTGCCGACCACGCCCTTCCCCGCCCCGCTCAAGGGCCTCTCCATATCGGAGCAGGAGGTCTTGCGGACCCGTATCTCTGTGCTGGCGAGCCATGGCGGCCTCACCGGCGTGCCGCAGGTCAGCCTGCCGGGCGCGGCGGTGGACGGCCTGCCGGTCGGGCTTTCGATAGTCGGCGGCCACGGAACCGATGCCGGCCTCGTCGCGCTGGCGCTTGCAATGGAGCGAACCGGATGACGGACATGACGCCCAATATCCCGGAAGTGGTTGCCGAAGTCCGCGCCCGCTTCGAAGCCTATGAGGCCGCGCTGGAAGTGAAGGATGTCGCGGTGCTGGACGCGACCTTCTGGGAGAGCCCGCACACCATTCGCTATGCGCTGCACGAGAACGGCTACGGCTTCGACGAGATCCACGCGCACCGCGTCGCCCGCCCGCCGGGCGCCACCATCAAGGAGGCGCGCCGGCGGCTCGAAATCCTGACGCTCGGGCGCGACTACGCGGTGGTCAATCTGGAGTTCAAGGTGCGCGGCCGGGACCTGATCGGCCGGCAGAGCCAGACCTGGGCGCGCTTCCCGGACCTCGGCTGGAAGGTCGTGGCGGCCCACGTCTCCACGGTCAGCGAAACGGCCTTCTGGTAGGGGCGCCGCGCTCAGAACGCGCGGTGCAGCAGCGGCTCGCCGGCGGTGAAGCGCTTCAGGTTCTCCAGCCAGATCTCGCCCACGCGAACGGCGTAGAGGGGGCTGAGCGAGCCGTTATGCGGCGTGATGAACAGGTTCGGCACGTCCCAGAGGTCGCTGTCGGCGGGCCAGGGCTCGACCGGCAGCACGTCCAGAAAGGCCGATGCGATGCCGCCCGAGCCGAGCGCGTCGCGGAGCGCGTCGATATCGACCAGCGCGCCGCGGCCGACATTGACCAGAACGGCCGTCTCCTTCATGGCGGCAAGCGCCGTCCGGTCGATCATGCCCGCCGTGTCGTCCGAAATCGGGAGCGCGAGCACGACGAAGTCCGCATCCGGCAGGAACGCCGCGAGGTCGCCCATAGTCCCCTGGCGGTCCACGCCGGGGACCGGCTCGGGCGAGCGCCTGATGCCGTGGACCGTCATGCCGAACGCCTTGGCGTATTGCGCGACAAGGCCGCCGATATTGCCGAGCCCGACGATGAGCACGGTTGTGGCGCTCAAGCCCGGCAGCATGAGTTTGCCCCATTTGTGGGCCTCCTGCTGGCCGCGCAGTTCGCCGAGCCGCTTCGCGCCCCACATGAGGCCGGCGAAGGCGAGCTCGGCCACTTCCGGCGCGTTGGCGCCGGGGCTGTGCGTCACGGGAACGCCGCTCGCGCGCATGCCGTCATAGAAGCGCCCGTCTATGCCGGCGTCTTCGGTATGCGCCCATTTCGGCGGCGCGATCGAAAGCATGTCGTCCACGAAGCTCTCCGTATAGGCGGTGCCCGCATAGACGATGGCATCCGAGCCTTCCGGCGGCGCCGTCCATCCGCCGCTCGCATCCGAGAGCGCCCATTCGATGTCGGAGCGGATGGCCGCCGCCCTCTCCGCCACCAGATCGTGGAAGTCGCGCGCCGCTGCAATTTTCATGGGTCCTGCCTCCCTGCCCGTGCCGCCATCATGCCCCATCCGCGCGGCCTGCGCGACCGGGCCGGCCCGGCGTTGCGGGCGGGTCCGGCGCCGCCTATCGTGATCTGGGGGACGCGGAAGGATGGAGCGGCCATGAGCATCGATCCGGGGGAGGGCACGCGGCTTGCCGATGTGCGCGAGGCCCACCGATTCGACGAGGCCGCACTCGAAGCCTGGCTCAAGGAACGCCTGCCCGATACCGAGGGCCGGCTCCGGGTGCGCCAGTTCGGCTACGGCCAGTCCAACCCGACTTTCGTGCTGGGTTGGCCCAATGCCGAATATGTGCTGCGCAAGAAGCCGCCCGGCGAGCTGCTGCCCTCGGCGCATGCCGTGGACCGGGAATACCGGGTGCAGAAGGCGCTGGCCGGCACGCCTGTGCCGGTCGCAAGGCAATATCTCTACTCCGACGACGAGAGCGTGATCGGCACGCCCTTCTATGTCATGGAGCGGATGCGGGGCCGCGTCTATACCGACAGCGCCATGCCGGGCGTCGAGCCGGACGAGCGGCGCCTCATGTACCGCGCGCTGGCGGAGGTGCTGGCGGCGCTGCACAAGGTCGATCCGGACGCGGTCGGGCTCGGCGATTTCGGGCGTCCCGGCAATTATTTCGAGCGCCAGTTCAACCGCTGGGCGCGCAATTACCGCGAGACGGCCACGCGCGAGATCCCGGAGATGTACCGGCTGATGGACTGGCTGCCGCCGCGCATGCCGGAGGGCGACGAGACGCGCGTCGCGCACGGCGATTTCCGGGTCGGCAATGTCATGTTCCACCCCGCGGAGCCGCGCGTCGTCGCCGTGTTCGACTGGGAGCTCGCCACGCTCGGACACCCGCTCTCCGACCTCGCCTATCTCTGCATCCTGTTCAACACCACCTCGGGCGAATACTGGGGCGTGCGCGACCTCGACCGCCGCGCGCTCGGCATTCCGGAGCAGGACGAGTTCGTGGAGGCCTACCGGCTCGCCGCCGGGCGCGCGGACGGGCTGACGCCGGTCCACAATGTCCACGCCATGTTCCGCTTCGCCTCGATCCTGGACGGCGTGCGCGCCCGCGGCCTTGCCGGCAACGCCGCCTCCGACAATGCCGAGGAGGTCGGCCGCCTCGGCCTGCTCATGGCCGAACGCGCCTGGGAGCTTGCTGAAGCTTCAGGATAGGGCCCGCCCTTGCCGCCGCCGCAGGCGGCGCTTATGTGAGCGCGTTCGATTCGCTTGAGGGGAGAGCGGGGCAATGGCCAGGGCCGAGGCATTGGCGGGGCCGCTGAGGGCGCTTCTGGGCGAGCGCGGGCTCTCCGCCGACCCGGACGAGCTGGCGCCGCTGCTGGTCGAGCCGCGCGGCCTCTATCGCGGCGCCACGCCTTTCGTCGCCCGGCCGGCGACGACCGAGCAGGTGGCGGCCGTCGTCCGGCTTTGCCGCGAGGCGGGCGTCGCCATCGTGCCGCAGGGCGGCAATACCGGGCTTTGCGGCGGGGCCATGCCGGCGGAGGACGGCAGCCAGCTTCTGGTGAGCCTCGGGCGCATGAACCGCATCCGCGAACTGGACGCCCTCAACTACACCATGACGGTCGAGGCCGGTTGCATCCTCCAGCATGTCCAGGCGGCCGCGGCCGACGCCGACCGGCTGTTCCCGCTCAGCCTCGGCGCCGAGGGAAGCTGCACCGTCGGCGGCAACATCTCGACCAATGCCGGCGGCATCAACACGCTGCGCTACGGCAATATGCGGGAGCTCGTGCTGGGGCTGGAGGCCGTGCTGCCGGACGGGCGCGTATGGAACGGCTTGAGGCGCCTGCGCAAGGACAATACCGGCTATGACCTGAAGCAGCTCTTCATCGGCGGCGAAGGCACGCTCGGCATCGTGACGGCGGCCTGCGTCAAGCTCTTTCCCCGGCCGCGCGAGGAGGTGACGGCCTTCGCCGCGCTGCCCTCGATCCCGGATGTGATCGAGCTGCTCTCGCGCCTGCGCGCCGCCACCGGCGACCAGGTGTCCGCCTTCGAATATATCGGGCGCTTCGGCATCGATCTGGCCCTCAGGCATGTGCCGGGCGTACGCGATCCGTTCGACCGGGCCTACACCCACTATGCGCTGCTGCGCGCCGACGCGGGCCGCGAGGGTTCGGGGCTGCGCGAGATCGTCGAGGAAGCGCTCGGACAGGCCTTCGAGGACGGGCTGGTGCTGGACGCGACCATTGCCGACAGCGGCGCGCAGGCGAACGCGCTCTGGCGCATCCGCGAAGCGGTGGTCGAGGCGCAGATTCCGGAAGGCGGCTCGATCAAGCACGACGTCTCGGTGCCGGTGAGCCGGGTTGCGGACTTCATCGAGGCTGCGGACGAAGCGGTCGAGCGCACCATTCCGGGCGCCCGGCCTTGCCCCTTCGGCCATGTTGGCGACGGCAATATCCACTACAACGTCTCCCAGCCGGTCGGCGCCGACAAAGAGGCCTATCTCGCGCGCTGGGACGAGTTGAACGCCGCTGTCCACGACATCGTCAACGGGCTGGACGGCTCCGTTTCCGCCGAGCACGGCGTCGGGCGGCTCAAGGTGGAGGAGATCACCCATTACAAGCCCGGCCCGGAGATCGAGATGATGCGGGCCGTCAAGCGCGCCCTCGACCCCGACGGCCTGATGAACCCCGGCAAGGTGGTCGCGTGAGCGCCCTGGCTGTCACTTGGAGAGGTTGACAAAGTTTTATATTTTCCTAATTTAGGTAAAATGTAAAAAGGAGTAAAATGGTGACCGACCTTGTATCGAACCCGAGCCAGGCATCGGCAAACATTCGAAACTATCAGAAGGCGCTGGCCGATCGTAAGCACGGCCCGGAGATGCAGCGGCGGATGAAGTATGTCCACGCTTGGTATGCCATTCGACAAGATGATCGCGGCTGGTTGTTCGGCCCTTCGAAATTCATCGGTTATGCAGAGAGCGATGCCGATGCCTATATCTCCAAAGCTTGGCCGATTGGGCCGCGCGATGGCAGAGTAACCGAGCGTGCCTTGCCGGACTGGTTCCATGAAGTCGAACCCGGCACCCGCTTCCATGACGAACTCTATGACGCACTATGCCGGTTCCTGCGGCAATTCGGCCATTCCAGTCCTCGGAAAGATGCCCGTATCTCCATTTTGAGAGAGGTTCTCGAAGAGCTGGACGAGGCGGCGGAAACCCAGGGGCGGATTCGGGTGGATGCCGGGATTTGCGGGGGGCGGCCGCATGTTCGGGGAACCAGGGTGCGCGTGTCCGACATCCTGCAGCTCATGGCGGCGGGGGTGGCGCCTGCCGAAATCCTCGCCGACTACCCCTATCTGGAGGATGCCGACCTGAGGGCGGCGCTCGCCTGGGGGGCCGCCGCCAGCGAGCACCGCATCGTCCACGCCGCCTGATCCTTGCGCTTTCTCATCGACGCGCAATTGCCGCCGGGCC
>JAPOZD010000303.1:1108-4377 GCA_026706245.1 Alphaproteobacteria bacterium | reverse complement strand
TGGCCCGCTGGCTGACGGCCGAGGGCTATCCCTCGGACCATGTGAGCGACCTCGGCATCGGTCCCGCCACCGATTCGCGGATCGAAGCCGAGGCGCGCCGCCTGGGCGCCGTCATCTGGTCCAAGGACGTGGATTTCGCCGAGCGCGCACGGGTGAGGCCGGGACTCCAGGTCGTCTGGCTGAGGCTCGGCAACACGACCAATGCCGCGCTCCGGACGCGGCTGGCCCCGCGTCTGGAAACCGTGGCGGCCGCGCTTGCGGCGGGCGAGACATTGATCGAAATCCGCTGACCGGGGCCGCCCGCGGGGCGCATGGCCGGGCTCGACGACCCGATGAACCCGGTAAGGGATTCATGCTCGGGAATGCATTTTGTTCATAATTTTAGAATTATTTCTCCAATAAGGATCAATCTCGGGAAATCCATGATATAATGGAGGCAGGAGGAAGGAAGCGGCGTCCGGAGGCTGCTTCGTTGTCCATGCCGGCGGGAAAAGACCCTTGGGAACGGACGGGAGACGTGCGCTCTGCGCCCGGTTTCGCGCGCGGGCGCAATCAGGCGCGCGAACCGCGCCGGCGCCGACACGCGCCCGCCCGCGCACATTACGCGCGAATTAGGGTCCCGCCGCACCGCCGGGCCGGCGGCGGGGAGAACGGAACGAAGTGGAACGAAACCGGATGAAGAAACGACATGCAGGAAGCGGACAGACACGGTATCGGCAGGACGGACCTGCCGCTGCACAGGCCGCTCTCCCGCCCCGGCTCTCCCTCGCAGGCGAGGGAGGCAAGCACAGCCGTATGTCTGAAACATCCGCAGCATATGCGCTTGGAGCATGCAAAACATGACATCTCCTGACATGGCGCAGCCCCCCGGAAGGCGGGGCGGGCTTTCCGGCGACGACCTCCCTATACTCGCCGCCGTTCCCCGCCCGCCGGAGTTGCCATGAGCGCCGCTTCCCTCGATGTGCTTGCCGTCGGAAACGCCATGCTGGACGTGCTGATTCGTGTCGATGACGGCTGGCTCGCCGGTCATGGCGTCGAAAAGGGCGTGATGACCCTGATCGGCGAGGCCCGCGCCGCGGAGCTTCACGGCAAGGTCGTTCCGGCCGCCGAGAGGTCCGGCGGCTCGGCGGCCAACACGGCGGTGGGCGTCGCCTCGCTCGGCGCCCGGGCCGGCTATATCGGGCGGGTGCGGGACGACGGTGCGGGCGCCGCCTTCCGCCGCGATATCCGTGAGGCGGGCGTGCGGTTCGACACGCCTGCCGCGACCGCCGGCGCCGCCACGGGGCGCTGCCTGGTTTTCGTGACGCCCGATGCCCAGCGCAGCATGCTCACCATGCTGGGCGCCGCTGCCGAGATCGAGCCGGCAGACATCGACGAAGCCGCCGCGGCCGAGGCGGCCGTCACCTATCTGGAAGGCTATCTGTGGGACGCGCCCGCGGCCAAGGCGGCGATGGTGAAGCTCGCCGACGCCGCCCGCACCGCCGGGCGCCGGGTCGCGCTCACCCTCTCCGACCCGTTCTGCGTGGACCGGCACCGGGAGACCTTCCTCGAACTGATCGCGGAGCGGGTGGACATCCTGTTCGCGAACGAGGAAGAGGCGGTTTCGCTGACCGGCGCCGCCGATCTCCGGGACGCTGCGAACATGGTCTCAGGGATCGTCGAAACAGCGGCGCTTACGCGGAGCGCGCAAGGCTCGCTCATCGTGTCGGACGGCGGGCGCGAGGAAGTGCCGGCCGCGCCGGTCGCCCGGCTCGCGGACACGACCGGGGCCGGCGACCTCTACGCCGCCGGCTTCCTGCATGCCTATGCCCGGTCCCGTCCTCTCGCCGAATGCGCGTGGCTCGGCAGCCTCGCGGCCGGGCGGATTATCGAGCAGATGGGCGCGCGGCCCGACGAACCGCTGGCCGGCCTGCCGGCCGCCGCGTTGAACGCGGCGAACGTTGCGAATGGCGGCGTTGGCGCCGCCGCCGCGTCCGCGGGCATTAGAAACCCATGCGCGGCCGCCTGATCCAGCAGCTCCGGCTCTGGAGCGGCGTCGTCCTGTTCGTCTATGTCGCGGGCCACCTGCTGAACCATACATTCGGTCTGTCTTCGGTGGAGGCGATGGAGGCCGGGCGGCGCGTCTTCGCCACGATCTGGCGCAGCCCGCCGGGCATGGTCCTGCTCATCGGCAGCTTCGCCATACATGGTGTGCTCTCGGTCGCGCGGCTCTTCCGCAAGCGCGATCTCAGAATGCCGGTCTGGGAAGCGGCGCAGCAGCTCCTGGGCCTGGCGATCCCCTTCCTGCTCTGTCTGCACATGCTGGGCACGCTCGGGCTGTCGATCCGCTTCGGTATGGACCCGAGCTATCCCTTCGTCCTCTGGGCGACCTGGAGCGATCCGCTGCAACAGATCGCGCTCATGGCCGCGGCCTGGACGCATGGCTGCATCGGCATCCATTTCTGGTTGCGTCTCCAGCCCTGGTACCAGCAGGGACTGCCCTTCATTTTCGCAGCCGCGCTGCTGCTGCCGGCGCTGGCGCTGGCGGGCTTCGCGGTCGGGGGCCGGGATGTGCTGGCCTTGGCGGCGGCCGACTCCGGCTGGGTCGGTGCGATGCTCGAAGAAATCCGCTTCCCCGGCCGCGCGGGTGTCGAGTGGGTGCAGGGCATCGAGGCGCGCATAAGCGCCATGACCGGCATGGCGATAGCCGCGCTGGTGGCGTGGCGGTTGGTCCGTGCGCTCCGGGCGCGGCGGCAGCGGCCGGTCCGCGTCACCTATCCCGACGGGCGCGTGGTGCGAGCCGAACCCGGCGCGACGTTGCTGGAGGTGAGCCGCGCCGCCGGCATCCCCCATGCCTCGGTTTGCGGCGGGCGGGGACGCTGCTCCACCTGCCGGGTGCATGTGTCGCGGGGTTTCGATGCGCTGCCTCCGCCGGCGGAGGGCGAGCAGGCGCTGCTCGGCCGTATCGGCGCGCCGGAGCGGGTGCGCCTTGCCTGCCAGACGGTTCCCGCGGGCGACGTGACGCTCATGCCCCTGCTGCCGGCCTCGGCCGGGCCGGCGGAAGCGCGGACGCGGACGGGCAGCCAGCAGGGCGCCGAACGCGAGATCGCCATCCTGTTCGCGGATCTGCGCGCCTTCACCAGGCTGTCCGAGGACAAGCTGCCCTATGACGTGGTCTTTCTGCTGAACCGCTATTTCCTCGCCATGGGCCGCGCGGTCGAGGAGGCGGGCGGCCATGTGGACAAATTCATCGGCGACGGGGTGATGGCGCTGTTCGGCATCGACGGCGA
>JAPOZD010000303.1:0-1098 GCA_026706245.1 Alphaproteobacteria bacterium | reverse complement strand
CCCAGCGCGGCGCTGCGATCGCCGATGCCGCGTATGAAGGCGTCCGGCGCCGGCATCGAGGGCGACCCGCGCGAGGGCTGCCGGAGCGCGCTGGAGGCGGTGCGCGCCATGGCGGCGGCGCTCGGCGAGTTGAACGCCGCACTCGGCGAGGAGTTCTCCGAGCCGCTGCGCATCGGCGTCGGCCTCCATGCCGGCGCCGTCATCGTCGGCGAGATGGGCTACAGCCGCGCCACCTCGGTCACCGCCATCGGGGACGCCGTCAATGTCGCGAGCCGGCTGGAGCCGATGACCAAGGAGTTCGCCTGCCAGGCTGTAATCTCGCAGCGCGTCGTGCGCCTCGCCGGTGCCGATTTCTCCGCCATCCCGTCGCGCCTGGTCGAGATACGCGGACGCGAACGCCCGCTCCGCGTCTATCCGGTAGCGGACGGCGGCGACATCCCCCCGCCGGCCTGAGGGACCGGGATGGGGACAATGCCTCCGCGCGGGCGGCTGCGGCGGGCGGCAGAGGCCTTCTGGAGCCGGCGCGTCGCCATGATGCTGGCGCTCGGCTTTTCCAGCGGCCTGCCGCTGATGCTGACCGTGAAGGTGCTGAGCGCCCGGCTCGCCGAGGCCGGCGTGGACCGGACCAGCATCGGCCTGTTCACCCTCGTCACGGCAATCTACGGCCTGAAATTCCTCTGGGCGCCGGGCATCGACCGGCTGCGGCTGCCCTGGCTGACGCGCCGGTTCGGCCGGCGCCGGGGCTGGATGCTGGCGACCCATTTCGCCTGCATGGCGGCGATTGCCGGGCTCGGGCTCTCCGACCCGGTGGCCGACCTCGGCATCGTCGCGCTGTTCGCCTGTCTGGTCGCATTTACCTCCGCGAGCCAGGATGTGGTGCTGGACGCCTACCGCATCGAGATCCTGGACGAAGGCCAGTACGGGCCCGGCGCCGCGGTCTTCGTGAAAGGCTTCCGGGTCGGCATGTTCGTCTCCGGCGCGGGCGGACTCTTCCTCGCGGATGCGCTCGGCTGGTCGGGCGCGCACGCCGTCATGGCGGCGCTGCTGCTGGTCGGCGTCGTTGCCACCCTGCTTGCGCCCGAGCCGGTCCGCGCGCCC
>JAPOZD010000415.1 GCA_026706245.1 Alphaproteobacteria bacterium | reverse complement strand
CCACCGTGGCAAGCGCGACGCCCCTGCCGGCCGCCGCCCATGCCGCCGCCCGCTCCAGAATCGCGTCCGCTTCGCCTACAGCCGCGTCAGCCATTCGCTCACTCCCTCCTGCCGGCGGGCCGGCTCGCGCCCGAGCGCCGCGGCCAAGTCCGCCAGACTATCCAGATTGTGCGCCGGCCGGAACTCGTCAACATGCGGCATCAGCGCCGCCGCGCCGCGCGTACGCGGTTCGTAGCCGTCGTAGCGCAGCAGCGGGTTGAGCCAGACCAGCCGGCGGCAGGACTTGTGCAGGCGCTCGACCTCGACCGCCAGCCCCTCGCCGGAGTCGCGGTCGAGCCCGTCGCTGATGAGCAGCACCACCGCGCCCTGCCCCAGCACGCGGCGCGACCAGAGCCGGTTGAAGCTCCTGAGCGAGGCGCCGATGCGGGTGCCGCCGGACCAGTCCTCGACCGCGTCGGCTACGCCGGCGAGCGCCGTGTCCACATCCTTCTGCCGAAGCTGGCGGGTGACGTTGGTCAGCCGCGTGCCGAACAGGAAGCAATGCACCCGGTCGCGGTCGTTGGTGACGGCGTGCATGAAGTGCAGCAGCATACGGGAATAACGCGCCATCGACCCGGAAATGTCGCAGATCACTACCAGAGGCGGCGGGCGGCGCAGGCGGCGTCTGCGCCGGAGCGCCACGAAGTCGCCGCCGGTGCGCATCGCGCCCCTGAGCGTCGCCCGCAGGTCCGGCCGCCGCCCCCTCGGATGCAGCCGGAAGCGCCGCGCGGGCACGGGCCGGAGCGGCAGCCGCATCGTCGCCATGGCGCGCTTCGCGGCCTCCTGCTCGGCCAGCGACATGGTCTCGAAATCCATCGCGCGCAGCACCTCCCGGTCCGACCAGGTGAGTTCGGCGCGGATTTCGACCTCCTCATCGCCCTCCCGCTCGCGAATCCCGGACTCCTGAGGCGTTAGCGCCTCGGCCAGGCGGCGCGCCAGCGGCTCGGACTCCTCCGGCCCGGTATCGACGCTGGAGGTCGGGATCACCAGCGACATCATCCGCTCCAGCAGGCGGGGATTGCGCCAGAAGATATGGAATGCCTGGTCGAACAGCTCCTGCTGGCCGCGCCGGTTCACCAGCGCGGCGTGGAGGGCCCAGTAGAATTGCGCCCGGTCGGCCATATCGACCGCCGAGACCGCCTCGATGGCCTTCAGCACCTGGTCCGGGCCGACCGGCAGGCCCGCCGTACGCAGCACCCGGCCGAAATGCATGATGTTCTCGGGCAGCCGCCCGCTATTCATGCCGCCCCCGCCGCCGCGAGCTCGGCCCGCACCTCGGTCAGTATGCGCTCGGCCTCGCTGCCCTGCAGGCGCGCGATGTCGTCCTGGTATTTGAGCAGCACGCCGAGCGTGTCGTTCACCATCGCCGGGTCGAGCGCGACGGCGTCGAGCTGCATCAGCGCATGGACCCAGTCGATGGTCTCGGCGATGCCCGGCAGCTTGAAGAGGTCGAGTTCGCGCACCTTCTGCACATAGCCCACGACCTGGTGCGACAGCGCCTCGGGGGCCGTCGGCGCCTTGCGGGCGAGGATGTCCAGCTCGCGCCGGGCGTCGGGATAGCCGACCCAGTGGTAGAAGCAGCGCCGCTTGAGCGCGTCGTGGATTTCGCGCGTGCGGTTGGAGGTGATGACGACGGCGGGCGGAACGGCCGCGCGGACCGGGCCGATCTCCGGCACCGTCACCTGGAAGTCGGACAGCACTTCCAGCAGATAAGCCTCGAAGGGCTCGTCCGTGCGGTCGAGCTCGTCGATCAGCAGCACGGGCGCCCCGTCTTCGCCGCCGCGCAGGGCTTGCAGCAAGGGGCGCTCGATCAGGAATTCCGGCCCGAACAGGTCCCGCCCGAGGCGTCCCCGGTCCGCATCGCCCGCGGCCTCCGCCAGCCTGATCTCGATCATCTGGCGGGCGTAGTTCCACTCATAGACGGCCGACGCCACGTCCAGGCCCTCATAGCATTGCAGGCGGATGAGCCGGCGGCCGAGCACCTCCGCCAGCACCTTGGCGATCTCCGTCTTGCCGACACCGGCCTCGCCCTCGAGGAAGAGCGGCCTGCCGAGCTTCAGCGACAGGAACACGGCCGTGGCAAGCGCCGTGTCCGACACATAGTCGCCGGCGTCGAGGAGGTCGCCGGTCTCGGCGACCGACCGGGGCAAGGCCCTTCCGGTTTGCATGGGGGCTGGGGTCCCGTCAGTGGCGGAAATGGCGCATGCCGGTGAATACCATGGCAAGGCCCCGCTCGTCGGCCGCCCGGATCACCTCCTCGTCGCGCACGGAGCCGCCCGGCTGCACGACGGCGGTGGCGCCCGCCTCCGCAGCCGCCAGCAGCCCGTCCGCGAAGGGGAAGAAGGCGTCCGACGCCACGACCGAGCCGACGGTCGCCGGCGTGCCGCCATCCGCCGCGTCCTCGGCCTTCCGCGCGGCGATCCGCGCGCTGTCCACCCGGCTCATCTGCCCGGCGCCCACGCCCACCGTCGCCCCGTCCTTCACATAGACGATGGCGTTGGATTTCACATGCTTGCAGACGGTGAACGCCACCTTCAGGTCCGCCATCTCGGCCTCGTTCGGCGCGCGCTTCGTGACGGTCCGGAACGCCTCCGCGCGGCCGTTGTCCCGGCCCTGGAGGAGGAACCCGCCGGCGAGCGAGCGGAAGGTCATGGCCGGCGCGAGCGGGTCCGGCACAGCCCCGGTCAGCAGCAGGCGGAGATTGGTCCGTCCGGCGAGCCGCGCACGGGCCGCCTCGTCCGCGCCCGGCGCGATCACGGCTTCGAGGAAGAGCCCGGCCAGCCGCTCCGCCAGCGCGCCGTCGAGCGAGCGGTTGACGGCGACGATGCCGCCGAACGCGCTCACAGGATCGCAGGCCAGCGCCTTCTCCCACGCTTCCGACAGATCTTCCGAGACGGCCGCGCCGCAGGGATTGGCGTGCTTGACGATGACGACCGCCGGGCGCTCGAACTCGCTCACGAGTTCGAAGGCCGCATTCACGTCGTTCAGGTTGTTGTAACTGAGCTCCTTGCCCTGCACCTGCTCGGCCGTCGCCACGCCCGGCCGGCCGCTGCCATCGGTGTAGAACGCGGCGGACTGATGCGGGTTCTCGCCATAGCGCAATGTCTGGCGCCGGACCCCCGAAAGTGAGATGCGCGGCGGGAAGGGCTCGCCTGTC
>JAPOZD010000416.1 GCA_026706245.1 Alphaproteobacteria bacterium | reverse complement strand
GCCCTATTTCGGCATCTGCTTCGGCATGCAGATGGCGGTGATCGAGGCGGCGCGCTCGCTGGCGGGACTCGAAGAGGCGGGCTCGACCGAATTCGGGCCGACGCCAGAGCCGGTGGTCGGGCTCCTGGAGGAGTGGATCGCAGACGGGCATGTCGAGCAACGCTCCGAGGCGGACGACAAGGGCGGCACCATGCGCCTTGGCAACCACACCGCCAGGCTCGCGGCGGGCAGTCAGGTCGCCGCAATCTACGACGCGCTCCTTGTCGAGGAGCGCCACCGCCACCGCTATGAAGTGAATATCCGCTACCGCAACCGGCTCGAGGCCAAGGGGCTGCGCTTCTCCGGGCTCTCGCCGGACGGCGCCCTGCCGGAGATCGTCGAGATCGAGGACCATCCCTGGTTCATCGGGGTGCAGTTCCATCCCGAATTGCGCTCGCGCCCCTTCGACCCCCACCCGCTCTTCAAGTCCTTCGTGGAGGCTGCCGTCACGCAGTCGCGGCTGGTCTGATGCGCGAGGTTGCTGTAGGGCCCGTCCGGTTCGGCAACAGGCTGCCGCTCGCGCTGATCGCGGGCCCCTGCGCGATCGAGGGCCGGGCGCACGCGCTGGAAACGGCCGAGGCGCTGGCTGCCATGACCGCGCGCTTGCGTCTGCCTTTCGTTTACAAGTCCTCCTACGACAAGGCGAACCGCACCGGGGCGGGGAGCCCGCGCGGCGTCGGCATGGAGGCGGGCCTCGACATACTGGCGGAGCTCCGCGAGCGCTTCGGCTGCCCGGTGCTGACCGACGTGCATGAGCCGGGGCACTGCGCGCCGGCGGCCGAGGCGGTTGATATCCTGCAGATTCCGGCCTTCCTCTGCCGCCAGACGGACCTGCTGGTCGCGGCGGCGAAGACCGGCGCGGCGGTGAATGTGAAGAAGGGCCAGTTCCTCGCGCCCTGGGACATGGCGCATGTGGCCGACAAGGTCTCCGGCGCCGGCAATGAGCGCGTGCTGCTGACGGAGCGCGGCGCCTCCTTCGGCTACAACACGCTGGTTTCGGACATGCGCGCGCTGCCGGAGATGGCGCGGACCGGCTGGCCCGTCATTTTCGACGCCACCCATTCCGTGCAGCAGCCGGGCGGGCTCGGCGGCAGGAGCGGCGGGCAGCGGGAGTTTGCGCCCGTGCTGGCCCGCGCGGCCGTCGCCGTCGGCGTGGCCGGCGTGTTCATGGAAACGCACCGGGACCCCGACAAGGCCCCCAGCGACGGCCCCAACATGATCCCGCTGGACAAGCTCGCCGGCATTCTGGAAACGCTCATCGCCCACGATGCGATTGCGAAGAGGCATCCCGAGAGGACCGCATGACCGCCATCACCGACATCCACGCCCGCGAGGTGCTGGACAGCCGCGGCAACCCGACCGTCGAGGTCGAGGTGCATCTGGAAGACGGGTCCGTCGGCCTGGCGGCCGTGCCGTCCGGCGCCTCCACCGGCGCGCATGAGGCGCATGAGCGCCGCGACGGCGACCCGGCGCGCTATGGCGGCAAGGGCGTGCTCGGGGCCTGCGATGCGGTGGACGGCGAGATTTTCGATGCGCTCGGCGGCATGGAAGCGGAGGAGCAGCGCCGTCTCGACCGCACGCTGATCGAACTCGACGGCACGGCCAACAAGAGCCGGCTCGGGGCCAACGCCATTCTGGGCGTCAGCCTCGCCTCGGCGAAGGCGGCCGCCGCGGCGGCCGGCCAGCCGCTCTACCGCTATGTCGGCGGCCTCGGCGCCCATGTCCTGCCCGTGCCGATGATGAATGTGCTGAATGGCGGCGCACATGCCGACAACCCCATCGACATCCAGGAATTCATGATCGTGCCGCTCGGCGCGGAGAGCTTCGCGGAGGCGGTGCGCGCCGGCGCGGAGGTCTTCCACGCGCTCCGCGCGCTGCTGCTGGAGGCGGGCCAGAGCGTCAATACCGGCGACGAAGGCGGCTTCGCGCCTTCGCTCTCCGGCGCCGACGAGGCGCTCGGCTTCGTCATGCGCGCCATTGAGAAGGCGGGCTACCGGCCGGGCGAGGACGTGGCGCTCGCGCTCGACGCCGCCGCAACGGAGTTCTGGGCGGACGGCCGCTACCGGCTGGAGGGCGAGGGCCGGACACTCGATGCGGACGGCATGGCGGGCTATCTGGAGGACCTCTGCGGGCGCTACCCCATCGTCTCGGTCGAGGACGGCATGGCCGAGGACGACTGGGAGGGCTGGAAGGCGCTGACGGAGCGCCTCGGAAGCCGGGTGCAGCTTGTCGGCGACGACCTGTTCGCGACCAACCCGGGGCGGCTGGCGCGGGGGCTTGGCGAGGGCGCCGGCAATGCGGTGCTGGTCAAGGTCAACCAGATCGGCACCTTGACCGAGGCGCTCGATGTCGCGGCGCTGGCGATGAATGCCGGCTGGCGGGCGGTGGTCTCGCACCGTTCGGGCGAGACCGAGGATGCGACCATCGCCGACCTCGCCGTCGCGACGGGCTGCGGGCAGATCAAGACCGGCTCGCTCGCCCGCTCCGACCGGCTGGCGAAATACAACCGGCTGCTGCGCATCGAGGAGGAGCTGGACGACACGGCCGCCTGGCCCGGCAGGGCGGCGCTCGCGCGCGGGTAGCGGCTTGACTTGGCGGGCGCTCCGGGCGGATAAGGACCCCGTTGCAGCGAGGCGATGGAGCGCGAGCGAGGCCATGCGAGCATGCATCTTCAGCCCGACCCGCACGGCGATGCAGCAGGGCCGGGGACGGACCGGCATGTGGGTGGTCGAGTTCGAGCAGGAATCCGCCCGCCAGGTGGACCCGCTCATGGGCTGGACCAGCTCGAACGATACCCGCCAGCAGGTGCGGCTGGAATTCGCGACGCAGGAGGCGGCGCTGGCCTATTGCGAGAAGCGCGGCCTCGAATACAGCCTGCGCGCCCCGCAGCAGCGCCGCGTGAGACCGAAGGCCTATGCGGACAATTTCCGCTGGCACCGGGTCTCCGGGTAAGCGGACATGCGCGCCCTTAGCTCAGCTGGATAGAGCAGCGGACTTCTAATCCGCAGGTCGGAGGTTCGAGTCCTCCAGGGCGCGCCAGACCGCCCGTGGCGGCGGCCCCCGTTCCCGCTACGGCGCCACCACGATCTTGCCGAAGACTTCGCGGTCTTCCAGCATGCGCACGCCTTCGGCGGCGTCCTCCAGCGGCAGCTCGACATCGATGGGCGGATCGAGGCGGCCGGCGGCG
>JAPOZD010000190.1 GCA_026706245.1 Alphaproteobacteria bacterium | reverse complement strand
CATGGGGTGCTGCTGGGACAGATCGGCCGCGCGCTCGGTGCGATGGCCGAGCTTGCGGACAGCTGGGCCGACGCCGCTCTTCCGGGCCGCACCCACGGCCAGCATGCCGTGCCGACCACATTCGGCGCCAAGGTCGCGGTCTGGATCGACGAGCTGGCCCGCCATGCGGAGCGGTTGCGCGGCCTCGAAGGGCGGACCTTCGTGGCCATGCTGGGCGGCGCGGCCGGCACGCTGGCCTCCTTCGGCGAGCACGGCTTCAAAGTGCAGGAGCGCATGGCCGCGCATCTCGGCATGGGCTCGATGCCGGTGCCGTCCCGCACGCAGGGCGACCATTTCGGCGAGTATGTGGCGATGCTGGCCCTTCTGGCCTCGACCTCGGCCAAGATCGGGCGCGAGGTCTATACCGGCATGAAGCAGGAATTCGGCGAGCTGGAAGAGCCGGTGCCGCGCGGCACGGTCGGCTCGTCCACCATGCCGCAGAAGCGCAATCCCATTCTCAGCCAGGATGTCGTCGCGGCCGCCGCGCAGGTCCGGGCCGCGCTGCCGCTGGTGCTGGAGGGCATGCAGACCGAACACGAGGCCGACCGCGCGACCTCCATGCTCATCCGGCGCGGGCTGGAGCAGGCCTGCGTCGGGGCGGGCGACATGCTCTCGCGCCTCATCGCGATCATGGAGGGCCTTTCGGTCAAGCCGGAGCGGATGCGCGCCAATCTCGACCTCTCCGACGGCCTCATCATGGCGGAGCCGCTGATGCTGGCGCTCGGCGAGACGCTGGGCCGGCAGGAGGCGCACGATGTCGTCTATGAGGCCGCGCAGGCGGCGGCGCGGGGCGAGGGCCGGTTCCGCGACCTGCTGGCCGCCGACCCGCAGATTGCCGCCCATCTCGACGCGCCGCGCATCGCCCGGCTGCTCGACCCCGCCCGCTACACCGGCGAGGCCCCGGCGATGGCGCGGGCGCAGGCGAAGACGGCCCGCGCGCTCAGCCGCGAACTGCGGAAGTGAACGCCTGCCAGCGCTCGGCCTGGTCGCCGTCCGGAATCGGGCGGTAGGGCGCAACGCGGTCCACGAGGCCGTCATAGCGGCTGCGGAGCCTGTCGCCGAGTTCGCCCGGCTTGCCGATGATCGCGATGTCCTCGACCAGGCTGTCGGGCACGAGCGCGGCCATTTCGTCGAACGCGCCCTGGCGCACCAGCCCGCTCAATGTCTTGCCGAGGTCGGCGAGGCCGTGATGCTCCAGCATGCGCCGGTAGTTGGGGGTCGAGCCGTAGAAGGATATGTCGCGCCGGACCTGCTCGAAGGCCGCGTCCATCTCCGCCTGGCTGTCCCCGGTCACCAGCCAGACCATCGTTTGCAGGTCGAGGTCGTCCACGCCGAGTCCGCGGGTCTTCGCGCCCTCGCCGATGGCCGGTTTGACGACTTCATTGAGATAGGAGACCGAGTGCATGGGGTGGATGTGGAACCCATCCGCCGCTTCGCCCGCCGCCCGGCACATGCGCGGATTGACGCCCGCCAGGTAGATCGGGATGTGCGGGTGGTCGATGGGGCCCGGATTGAAGAACGGGTTCATCAGGCGGAACTGGTAGAAGGGGCCTTCATAGCTCGGCCGCGCATCCGTCTGGAAAGTGTCGAAGATCGCCCGCATGCAGCGGATATAGTCCGTGACGCGCGCCGCCGGCCGGTCGAACGGCATGGAGAAGCGGCGCTCCACATGGGCGCGCACCTGCGTGCCGAGGCCAAGATGCAGCCGCCCGCGCGATGCGCGCTGGATGTCCCAGGCCGTGCCGGCCATCGAAAAGGGGCTGCGTGCGAAGGCGACGGCGATATTGGTGCCGAGTTCGAGCTTCTCGGTGGCCGTGGCCGCGACCGCGAGCGGCAGGAATGGGTCCTGCGCCGCCTCGAAGGTCCAGGCGGCGTCGAAACCGAGCTCTTCCAGGCGCCGCGCCTGCGCGGGAACTTGGCAGAGGTCGAAACCGCGCAACTGCGCGTCGATCTTGAGGGCCATACAAGGCCTCCCTGGCTAGGGTGATGAAACTGAACTGCGCTGCATCGCAAAGTGACCGGTCCGATTTCTCCATCCCGTCATGCCCGGACTTGTTCCGGGCATCTCCATCGGGGCCATCGCGGAGGCAGAGGTGGATGCCCGGAACAAGTCCGGGCATGACGCCAGAGCAGTCGGGCGCTCCGAACGAGGCGATACGAACTTCGCAAACATCACAGTAGTACGGTCCGGTCGGCCGGTCAGCTTCGCGCCTGTTTCCAGGCTTCGTAGGCCGCCAGCGTTTCTTCGTTGGGCGGGTAGGTGCCGGCGACGGGATGGCCGGCGCGGATACGCTCCTGGACGAAGGTCTCCAGCCGCTCCTGCTCGACGCCGTCTCTGGCGACGCTCTCCGCCATCGCTTGCGGTATGACAACGACCCCGTCGCCGTCGCAGACCACGATATCGCCGGGGATCACCGCTACGCCGCCGTAGCCGATGGGAGTCTGAAGATCGCCCATGGCGAGGCCGGTGATGTTGGGCGGCGCCGCCCTGCCGTTGCTCCAGACGGGCAGGCCGGTCGCGATGACGGCCTCGGCGTCCCTGACCGCGCTGTCCGTCACGTAGCCGGCGACGCCGCGCACCCGGAGGCGTTCCGCCAGAATGTCGCCGAGCGTGCCGACATTGCCGTTCCCGAGCCCGTCCACGACCAGCACGGCGCCTTCCGGGCATTCGTCGATGGCGCGGCGCTGGGGATTCTCCCTCGCGCTCAGGATCGCGGGATCGGACAGGTCCTCGCGCATGGGGATGAACCGCACGGTATAGGCCTCGCCGACAACGCGCCCCTGCCCGGCGGCGAGCGGGGCCACGCCGTGCATCGCCGTCGCGCGCAAGCCGCGCTTCAGCAATTGCATCGTGATCGTGGCTGTCGAGCAGTTGGCCAGCGCGTCGCGAATCCCGGCGTCCATTCCGCCCTTCTCCCTCCTTCGTTCGAGCGGGGGCATGATCCGGCAGGACAGTGCGGCCGGCAAGCCCTGCCGCCGGCAACGCCGTTGTCGCAGGGGCCGGCACGTCTTTCGGGATGCGATAGGATGGCGGCGCTCAGGAAAGCAGGAAAGGGGCCTCCTCCCATGACCGCCGCCATCGATCTCTACACTTGGCCGACCCCGAACGGACACAAGGTCCACATCATGCTGGAGGAAACGGACCTCAAGTACAACGTCATCCCGGTCAATATCGGCAAGGGCGACCAGTTCGCGCCCG
>JAPOZD010000096.1 GCA_026706245.1 Alphaproteobacteria bacterium | reverse complement strand
GCGTCGTCATCCTGTTCCTGATGATGGCGACGGCCTTCATGGGCTATGTGCTGCCCTGGGGCCAGATGAGCTTCTGGGGCGCCACGGTCATCACCAACCTGTTCTCGGCGATCCCGCTGGTCGGGGACGTGATCGTGAGCTGGCTGTGGGGCGGCTTCGCGGTCGACAACCCGACCCTCAACCGCTTCTACTCGCTGCACTACCTCCTGCCGTTCGTCATCGTCGGCGTCGTCGTGCTGCATGTGGTGGCGCTGCACACGCACGGCTCCAACAATCCGCTCGGCATCGAGGCCCGCGGCAAGCAGGACAGCATCCCCTTCCACCCCTATTACACGATCAAGGACATGTTCGGCCTGGGCGCGTTCCTGACGATCTTCTGCCTGTTCGTGTTCTTCGCGCCGGACTATCTGGGCCACCCGGACAACTATGTCCCGGCGAACCCGCTGGTAACGCCGGCGCATATCGTGCCGGAATGGTACTTCCTGCCCTTCTACGCGATCCTGCGCGCGATTCCGGACAAGCTGCTGGGCGTCATCGCCATGTTCGCGGCAATCGCGGTGCTCTTCATCCTGCCCTGGCTGGACCGCTCGCCGGTGCGCAGCGCCCGCTTCCGCCCGATCTACAAGCAGGTCTTCTGGTTGCTGGTGATCGATTGCCTGGTGCTGGGCTATATCGGGTCGCAGCCGGCCGAGGGTTGGTACATCCATATCGGGCGTCTGGCGACGGTTTACTATTTCGCCCACTTCTTCGTGATCCTGCCGCTGCTCTCCGTGTTCGAACGGCCGCGGCCCCTGCCGCTCAGCATCGGCGAGCCGGTGCTCGGCGGAGGCGCGTCGCCACCTCAAGAGGCGGGTGGAGCCGGCGCGATGGAGAGAGCGTGATGCGCAACCGGCTTCTCGGCGCCGCGCTGGCTGCCGCTCTCGGTCTCGCCGTCCTGCCCGGCGTTGCGTCCGCCGCCGGGGCAGGCCCGAAGCCGCCGGAGCGGGAGTGGAGCTTCCACGGCATTTTCGGCACCTTCGACCGGGCGGCCCTCCAGCGCGGCTACCAGGTCTATCGCGAGGTCTGCTCCGCCTGCCACGGCATGCGGCTGATGTTCTACCGCAACCTCACCCAGATCGGGATGTCCGAGGCCGCGGCCAGGGCCGAGGCGGCAAACGCCTTCATCGAGGACGGGCCGGACGCGGAAGGCGAGATGTTCGAGCGGCCCGGCAAGCTTTCGGACCGCTTCGTTTCGCCCTTCCCGAACGACAATGCCGCCAAGGCCGCAAACGGCGGCGCCCTGCCGCCGGATCTCAGCCTGATCGCCAAGAACCAGGCCGCCGGGCCGGACTATATCGCCGCCGTGCTGACCGGCTATGCCGACCCGCCCGAAGGCATGGAGATGGCCGACAACCAGAACTACAACATGTATTTCTCCGGCCACCGGATCGCGATGGCGCCGCCGCTCAGCGACGATCTGGTCGAATATGCGGACGGCACGCCCGCCACGGTCGACCAGATGGCCGTCGATGTCTCGCATTTCCTCATGTTCGCCGCCGAGCCGCAGCTTGAGGACCGCCACCGGCTGGGCGTCAAGGTCATCATCTTCCTGCTGGTGCTGACCGGCCTCCTCTACGCCCTGAAGCGCAAGGTCTGGAGCGGCGTGCATTGACCGCGCCGCCCGTGATCGGGATCGTCGGAGGCAGCGGCCTCTACGATATCGACGGGCTGGACGACAGACGCTGGATTGCGGTCGGGACTCCCTGGGGCCGGCCTTCCGACGAGATTCTCCATGCCCGGCTGGGCGAGGCCGAACTGCGCTTCCTGCCGCGCCACGGCCGCGGGCACCGCCTCGGCCCGACCGATCTGAATAACCGCGCCAATATCGACGCGCTCAAGCGGTCCGGTGCAACCGAGATCGTGTCGCTCTCCGCGGTCGGCTCGCTCAGGGAAAAGCACGCGCCCGGTGACTTCGTGCTGGTGGACCAGTTCATCGACCGCACCTTCGCGCGCGCCAAGAGCTTCTTCGGCAAGGGCTGCGCGGCGCATGTCTCCAGGGCGGACGCCGTATGTCCCCGCCTGGGCGATGTTCTGGCGGACGCCGCCGCAAGCGCCGGGGTCGCGCTGCATCGCGGCGGGACATATCTCGCCATGGAAGGCCCGCAATTCTCGACGCGCGCGGAAAGCGCCCTCTACCGCAGCTGGGGTTGCGCCGTCATCGGCATGACCGCCATGCCGGAGGCCAAGCTCGCGCGTGAAGCCGAGCTCTGCTACGCGACCGTCGCCATGGTCACCGACTACGATTGCTGGCACGAGGAGCATGAGGATGTCTCCGTCGAGGCGGTCATCCGCGTGCTGCTCGATAATGCTGAGCGCGGCCGGGGTCTCGTCCGCCATGTCGCGCCCATACTGGCGAAGCGCCGCGAGGCCTGTTTCGCCGGCTGCCACACGGCGCTGGAGCATGCCCTGATTACCGCGCCGGAACAGCGCGATCCGGCGCTGCTGGCCAAGCTGGACGCCGTTGCGGGGCGGGTGCTAAACGGCGCTGCATGAAGGTTGACGGCGCCTCCTATCGCAGCATCCGGGCGGAACCGGACGGGCGCGCCGTGCGGATCATCGACCAGACGCGCCTGCCCCACCGTTTCGAAACCGTGCGGCTGGAGTCGCTTGAGGACGCCGCCCATGCCATCCGCGCGATGCTGGTGCGCGGTGCCCCGCTGATCGGCGCGACCGGCGCTTACGGCCTCGCCCTCGGGCTCTTCCGCGACCCTTCCGACGCTGCGCTGGAAGAGGCCCGGCTGACGCTGCTCGCCACCCGCCCGACCGGGGCGAATCTCGCCTGGGCGCTGGGCGATGTGGCGGCGAAGGTGCGCCCCCTGCCGCCGGCCGAGCGCGCCGCCGCGGCCTTCCGGCGCGCGGGCGAAATCTGCGACGAGGATGTGGCCATCAACTACGCCATCGGCAAACACGGGCTGGACCTCCTCCGCGCGGCGGCCGCCGGCAAGCGGGACCGGCTGAATGTCCTGACCCACTGCAACGCCGGCTGGCTCGCCACGGTCGATTGGGGCACGGCGCTCGCGCCCATCTATCGCGCCCATGACGACGGCATCGAGGTGCATGTCTGGGTGGACGAGACCCGGCCGCGCAACCAGGGCGCGCATCTGACCGCCTGGGAGCTCGGCAGGCACGGCGTGCCGCACACGGTCATCGTGGACAATGCCGCAGGGCACCTGATGCAGCGCGGGCGGGTCGATCTCTGCATCGTCGG
>JAPOZD010000400.1 GCA_026706245.1 Alphaproteobacteria bacterium | reverse complement strand
AGCGTCAGCAGCTTCAGCGACGCGCCCCGCGGGCGCTTCTCGCCGCGCTCCCACTGGCTCACCAGACCCTTCGTCACGTTGAGATGGCGCGCGAACACCGCCTGGCTCGCCTGTTCGCGCAGGCGGAGCGCGCGGATGTCCTCCGGGGTCATGTCCCGCACCGGCGTGAGGCACATCTCGTCGAACCTGCGCATGGTCCACTTCGACATCAGCTCCGCCTCGGCCAGGCCGAGCGCCGCCTCGTGCGCCGCTGCCAGCGCCTCACTCTTGTATTGTTTCGTCATCGCATTCCACCTCGACAATCGCTCCGGCGGCCTGCGCGACCGCCAGGCCCCTTGCGTCCAGCGCCAGATACTCGTCGGCCAGCAGCCTGAACGTCTCGAGCTCGTTGCGGCGCAGGTTCTCCCGGTCGCTCTTGGCGAAGCCGTAAACGAAGAACGCCAGTCCGCCCCTGCGGAACAGCATGATCGTGCGGAACCCGCCGGAGCGGCCGCCGCCCTTGCGCGCGATCCGCTGCTTGATGACACCGCCGCCGAGGTCGGCGTCGATCAGTCCGCTTCAGGCCCGACGCACGGCCTCGCACAGCACCGCATCCTCCAGTCCCTCGCACGCAGCGAAACGGGCAAACGCCTTGGTCTTGAACGCCTGCACCCGCCCCTCGCGCGCATCAGCCTTCATGTCTCCTTTTATAGTACTCAGTGCGGCTTTTTCAATTGGCCCCCCGAACGGGTACGAGCGCATTCCGGGGCCGCCGGGATTACAGTGCGAAGGTTCGCCTGAGCTTCGGATAGGCGAGCGCAAGGCCTGCGCCGCGCACGCCGTAGAACAGCCAGAGCGCGATCCAGAGCCCGTGATTGCCGAGCGGGCCCGGCAGCAGGAACAGCGCCGCGACATAGGCCGCGAAGGCGACCGCCATGGTGAGCAGCATCCAGCGCGTCGCCGAGAAGCCGAGATAGACGCCGTCATACGCATAGGCCCAAACCGCGACCAGCGGCGCCAGCGCGCCCCACAGCATCCAGCCGGCGGCGGCTTCGCGCACCTCCGGCAGCGAGGTCATGACGGCCACGAGAAGGCCGCCGACGGCCAGATAGATAACGGAAAGGACTGCGGCCGCGCCGACGGACCAGGCAAGCACGGCCCGGATGACCTCCCGGAGCCCGGCGCCGTGGCGGCGCCCGACCGCATCGCCGACCAGCGCCTCCCCCGCATGGGCCACGCCGTCGAGCGCGAAGGAGGCGAAGATGACGAAATGCACGAGGATCTGGTTCGCCGCGAGGGTCGTGTCGCCCGCCGCCGCGCTCTTGGCGAGGAAGACCGCATTTGCGGAGACGACGCAGAGCGACCTGATCGTGATGTCCCGGTTGATCGCGACGAGGCGCAGCAGCCGCGCCCGGTCGAACACCGGCCCGCGCCCCGGCGGCAGGCGCTTCAGCCTGCGGCGCACGGCGAGCACGGCGACGGCGAGGCCCAGATACTCCCCGATGAGCGTGGCGAACGCGACGCCCTCCACGCCCCAGCCGAAGCCCATGACGAACACGACATCGAGGACCATGTTGGTGACATTGACGGTGATCTGGAGGACGAGCGGCGTGCGCGAGTCCTCCAGCCCGTAGAACCAGCCGATGATCGCGAAGATCGCGAGGTTGGCGGGCGCGGTCCACACGCGGATGAAGAAATAGGTCCATGCGTGTTCCTCGACCTCGGCGCTCGCCTCGACGAGCCCGAAGGCGAGCGCGGCGATGGGCCCTTGCAGCAGGACGATGAGCGCCGCCGCGCCGCCGGCGAGCGTCAGCGCGCGCCAGAGCATCGCGCGCACCTCGCCCCAGTCTCCGCGCCCGCGCGCCCGGGCGGTCGGCCCGGGCGTGCCCATCCTCAGGCAGTTGAGCAGGTGGAACAGGAAGTTGAAGATCATCGCGCCGATGGCGACCGCGCCGATATACCAGGCCGCATCGAGATGGCCCATCACGGCGGTGTCCACCGCGCCGATCAGCGGCACCGAGACATTGGACACGACGATCGGCCCCGCCATGCGCCAGATGCGGCGCGACAGGGCCGGCCGGATGCCTAGCACGGAATCAGCCCGACGGTCGCCGATCGGAACCGACCGCGCCGCCGCCCCCGCCGTCGCCCCGGCCCCCGAGCCGGGGCCTCGCGCCACAGGAGCGATGCAGCACGAGGCCCCGGTCCAAGTCCGGGGCGACGGTATGGGGCTGCACTTTTCCCATGAATCCGACGACGAAGCCGCTGGTACTAGCCCCGAGAAGGACCCGTATCAGCGATAGACCAGGGTCGGCAGGTAGAGCGCCAGGTCCTCATAGGCGATCAGCAGCGCCACCATGACCAGCATCGACACCACGAAGGGCAGGGACCCGTAAGCGACATCGTTGAACTTGCCGCCGCGCGCGCGAATGCCGTGGACGACATAGAGGTTGACGCCGATGGGCGGCGTGATGAGCGCGGTCTCCATCAGCACGGTAATCATCACGCCGAACCAGACCGGGTCGAACCCCATCTGCACGACGATGGGGAAGATCACCGGCACGGTGGTCAGCATCATGGACAGCGTTTCCATGAACATGCCGAGGATCAGGTAGAAGATGACCAGCAGGATCATGAACTCGAGCGGCGTCAGGCCCAGCTCCGCCATGAAGTTGATCATCGCCTGCGTCACGCCGATGAAGCCCAGCACGAAGTTGAGGAACACCGCCGCCAGGATGATGAGCATGATCATCGCCGTGGTGCGCATGGTGCCCTCGAAGGCCTCGCGCAGCATGGAGAACTTGAGCGTGCCGGTCGATGCCGAGAGGATCAGCGCGAAGCACACGCCGACCGACGCGGCCTCGGTCGGCGTCGCCAGGCCCGCATAGATCGAGCCGACCACCACCACGAACAACAGGATCGGCGGCACGAGGTCCGGCAGGGTGCGGATGCGGTCGCGCCAGTTGGTCTCGATGCGCGCCCCGCCCCACTCGCGCCGCCAGAGGCAGGCAACCACGATGGCGGCCATGAACAGGGTCGAGAGGATGACCCCCGGAATGATGCCCGCAAGATAGAGCTCCGGCACCGAGGAGTCCGTCAGCAGGCCGTAGAGGATGAGGTTGATCGAAGGCGGGATCAGGATGCCCAGCGTGCCGCCCGCCGCCAGCGAGCCCAGGAACAGGCGCTCATTGTAGGCGCGGCGCTCGATTTGCGGATAGGCGACGGTGCCGACGGTCGCCGCGGTGGCGACGGACGAGCCCGAAGACGCGGCGAAGAT
>JAPOZD010000137.1:596-3276 GCA_026706245.1 Alphaproteobacteria bacterium | reverse complement strand
GCTGCTCCTCCAGCGAGAGCTTCGGCGCCTCGCGCATGACGCCGAGCAAGGCGAAGCCGTGGACGCCCGCCTCCAGGTAGAACGCGACCAGCCGGGCGGCGCTTTCGAGGTCGAGCGCCCCGTCATCGGCGAACGGAGTCGCCATGATGACGAAGACGCCCCTGCTCTTCTCCGAAATCAATCCGGTCATCGGCCTTCTCCCGGCGCGTCATCCCTGCGCGCTAGTTGTCCGCCATTTCTCGCGGCGCGTCGAGCAGGCAGCCTCAAAGCACGCTCTGCGGAATCCAGAGTGCAAGCTGCGGGGAAAGAAGCAGCAGTCCGATCATCAGCAGCAGGGCGAAGAAGAACGGAATGACGCCGAACACCACGTCGAGGATCGAGCCCTCGTTGCGGATGCCCTGTATGACATAGAGGTTGATGCCGATGGGCGGGGTGATCTGCGACATCTCCACCAGCAGCATCATGATGACCCCGAACCAGACCGGATCATAACCCTGGGCCACGACGATCGGCGTGGTGATCGTGACCGTGGTGATCATCATGGACAGGGTTTCCATGAAGCAGCCCAGCACGATGTAGAACAGCACGATAATCAGGATCGTGTTCAGCGGACTGAGGTTGAGATCCCGTATTGTCGCATTGATCTGTTGTGTCAGGCCGATGGAGGAAATGACGAAATTCAGGAAAAACGCCGCCAGTATGATAAGCGTGACCATGGCGGTGATGCGCATGGTTCCCTCGAGGGCTTCGCGCAACATCCGCAGGCCCAGCTGCCCCGACAGGCCGGCGAAGACCAGGGCGGTGAGCACGCCGAGAGCGGCCGACTCCGTGGGTGTGGCCCAGCCCGAATAGATCGATCCGATGACGATGACGAAGATGACCAGCGGCGGGAGCACGTCCTTCATCAACCGCCAGTGGCCGGGATGCTCGACCGCCGCCGTTTCTCCCCCCCAAGCGGGGCGCAGCGTGCAGGCGACGACAACGGTCCCCATGAACAGCACGGTCACGATCAGCCCGGGCACGATGCCGGCAAGGTAGAGCTGCGGAATCGAGGTGTCGGTCAGGACACCGAAGATAATCATGTTGATGGAGGGCGGGATCAGGATGCCGAGCGTGCCGCCGGCCGCCAGGGTCCCGAGGAAGAGACGGATATTGTAGCGGTGCCGCTTTGCCTCGGGCAGCGCCACGGTGCCGATCGTCGCCGCCGTCGCGACACTCGATCCGGACGTCGCCGCGAACAGGCAGCACGCGGCGATGTTGGAGTGCATCAGGCCGCCCGGCAGCCACGAAATCCAGTGCCTGAGCGCGCTGTACATGCGCGAGGCGATGCCCGAACGCAGGATGATCTCGCCCAGCATGATGAAGAGCGGGATCGCGACCAGCGTGTATTCGGTGCCGGCCGTCCAGGTAATCATGCCCATCGCCCGCATCAGCGGCACGGGCGAATAAAGCTGGTCGAGACTGACGCCCAACACGAAGAGCACCGCGGCGACAGGCAGGCTCAGGGCGATGAAAATCAGCAGGATTGAAAAGGTTACGGCGATCATGCCATTGTCCGCCTCAGCGCGCCTGTCACGGGCAGATGGCCTCGGCGGCGCTTGCCGGACATACGGCGTCCCGAACACTGTAGGTGCCGTTGAGAGCCGGGGTCAACTTGCGGCAGGCGCGGTTCAGGCTGCCTGCAAGGAGGTGCCCGGCAATGAAGAAGGCGCCCGCCGCCGGTCCGGTCGAGACCGGCGCCGCCCGGATGCGCAAGGCCATCCGGACAGGGCGGTTCGACAGGGTAACTTTCGGCCGGGCGCCGGGATTCGTGCAGGCCAACCTCGTCATCCTGCCGGCGGATTGGGCGGGGGACTTCCTGCGCTACTGCCATGCCAATCCGAAAGCGTGCCCCCTGTTGTGCGTGTCCGAGCCCGGCAGTCCCCGGCTGCCGGCGCTGGGCAGCGACATCGACGTGCGGTGCGACGTGCCGCGATACCGGGTGTTTGAAGACGGCGTCGAGATCGCGAAGGCCGACAGGCTCGATGAATGGTGGCGGGA
Source organism: Alphaproteobacteria bacterium (assembly GCA_026706245.1). Lineage (GTDB taxonomy): Bacteria > Pseudomonadota > Alphaproteobacteria > Bin95 > Bin95 > Bin95. Next base: position 1,236 of record JAPOZD010000137.1, on the reverse strand, counting down.
CGACCTCGTGACCTTCGCTCTCGGCTGTTCCTTCTCGTTCGAGGAAGCGCTGCTGGAAGCGGGGCTGCCGATCCGGCATCTGGAGCTCGGCTCCGACCAGCCGGTCCCCTGCTACATCACGAATGTCGCAACGCAGCCGGCGGGCCGGTTCGAAGGTCCGCTGGTCGTGACCATGCGGCCGTTCCTGCCGGCGCAGGCGATCCGCGCCATTCAGATCTGCTCGCGCTTTCCGAAAGTCCATGGCGCGCCCATGCATTTCGGCGATCCCGAGAGGATCGGCATAGCGGACTTCGACCGGCCGGAATGGGGATCGGTTCCGGTTCTCCACGACGGCGAGGTCCCGGTCTTCTGGCCCTGCGGGGTGACGCCGCAGGTTGCGATCGAACGCGCCCGTCCGCCCTATTGCATCACACACGAACCCGGCTACATGCTGATAACGGATGTGAGGAATTCGGCGCTCGCATCCTTCTGAGCGGCAATGCGCCTCCCGGCGGGCGCGTTGACATGTCGCACCCCGGACAAGATACTGCACCGCCTTTGAAATTCGTTCACAGGCGCGCCGAGACGCCGCCCGACGCCGGAGATGTTGCGGCCGCAGTCTCTCGGCACCCGGATGACCAGCTTGGCGACGGAATCATGA
>JAPOZD010000137.1:0-586 GCA_026706245.1 Alphaproteobacteria bacterium | reverse complement strand
GGAGCCGGAAGACCGGAGTGCAGACGGGAGGATGACGGTGACAGACGTGACGTTGACCGCAATTCTTCTGGCCGGACTGGCATGGAGCGGACCCGGCGCCGCGCAAACCAGACTCAATGTGCAGGGCGGATGGGCTACCGGGGGAATTTTCACCGAGTTCGAAGTCCCGTTCTGGACCGAAACCATTCCCGAAAAGACCGGCGGCGCCGTATCCGTGCGACTGACGAACCTCAACGAAATGGGCCTGAAGGGCCCCGAAGTCTTCCGTATGATGCGCCTTGGACTGATCGACTTCGGAACGTCGGTACTCGGCTATGTGGCCGGCGATCACCCCGAGAACGGCGCGCCCGACCTTGCCGGCATCGCCAACACGGCGGCCGAGGCCCGCGCCGCGACCGAAGCGTGGCGGCCGGTTCTGGAGGAACTCTACACCACGAAGTACCAGGTGACGCCCATCATCTTCTATCCGGCGGAGGCGCAGGCAGTCTATTGCAATACCGAGATCGGCAGCCTCGCGGATCTGCAGGGCAAGAAGGTGCGCGTGTTTACCCGGTCGATGGCGGACTTCCTGGAGGCGGCGGGCGCC
>JAPOZD010000033.1 GCA_026706245.1 Alphaproteobacteria bacterium | reverse complement strand
ACGGCGGATGATGGCGGGGATTGGCTACAGTATGATGCGACCCCGGATCAAGTCCGGGGCGACGATGGGGGAGGCGGCCGCCATCGGTTCCAATCAGCGACCGCTCTGTCAGGCGTCTGTCAGCACGTGGATCGTCCGGTTGGCGAGCAGGTCCTTCACCTTCGCGGCATAGGCGGCCATATGGGCGGACGCGCCATGCGCGCGGAGCGCGTCCAGGCTCGCCCATTTCTCCACCACGACAAAGGTGTCCTCGCCGTATTTCGTCTGGATCGCGCCCGCTTCGGCGTCCACGGCCGCGCCGTATTCGATGCAGCCGTCCTCCGCATGCACCGCCGGCACATTGGCGTTGAAGGCTTCGAGGACCTCGGCGCGGCGGCCGGGCTTGGCCTGGATGACGGCGATGACATGGACCCTGGACATTCGTCTTCTCCTCTCTCCGCCGCCCCCGCGGCAACGGTTGTCGGGGCGTTATTGACCGCTTTCGGCCTCCGGGGTCAAGATTGAGGCAGTTCCCGGTTCCCGGAGGCCATGTCCGATGCCCGAAGCGCGCGCCCTCTGCTCTTCCTGCGACATTTACTGCCAGGTCACGGTCGAGACCGCAGGCGGACAGGTCGCTCGGGTCAAGGCGATCGACCCGAGGCCGGGCCGCGCCAATATCTGCATGAAGGGCGTGCATGCGCCTTCCGGCTTCGTCCACCCCGACCGGGTGTTGCATCCGCTCCGCCGCAAGGGGCCGCGCGGCTCCGGGGAATGGGAGCGGGTCGGCTGGGACGAGGCGCTCGACGACATCGCCGAACGCCTTCACCGGGTCGTGGACTGCTACGGGCCGGAGGGGTTCGCGGTCTCGACGAGCTCCTGGAACACGCAGACCGATCAGGGCATGTGCCGGCGCTTCATGAACCTCATCGGCTCGCCGAACTGGATTTCCGGCGTGGCGCTCTGCGCGGGCAATACGGCCGCCGTCAACCGCCTGGTCTATGGCTGGTTCCCCTATCCGGATTTCACCAAGACGCAGTGCATCGTGCTCTTCGGGCACAATCCGAAGCCGCATTCCTGGACGCCGGAATACAACGCCATCCGCCGCGCGCAGGAGCGCGGCGCGAAGCTGATCGTGCTGGACCCGCGCCGGTCCGAGAATGCCGAACTTGCCGACATCTGGCTGCCGCTCAGGGTCGGCACGGATGCCGCCATGTGCTTCGGCTGGCTCAAGGTCATCATGGACGAGGGCCTCTGGGACCGGGATTTCGTGAAGCGCTGGACGGCGGGATTCGACGAGCTCCGGGCGCGGGTGAACGAGTTTCCGCTGGACCGGGTCGCGGAGATCACCGGCGTTGCGCCGGACCGGATCGCCGAAGCCGCCCGCCTCTATGCGCAGTCGGGCCCGGCGGTCATCCCCTGGTCGCCGATCACCGACCAGCAGCGCAACTCGACCTCTGCCATCCGCCTGCAGGCGATCCTGCGCGCCATCTGCGGCAATCTCGACGTGCCGGGCGGCGAGGTGCTGCACGGCTTCCACCCGCGCATCGTGCCGGAGACGGATCTGGAGCTTCACGACGCGCTGCCGGAGGCGCAGAAGGCCAGGCAGCTCGGCTCCGACACGCACCCGGTGTTCACCTATCGCGGTGCGGCGCCCCTGGAAGAGCCGACGCTCCGCGTCTGGGGGCGGCGCTACGCCAACATCGTCTCCGGATGCTACATGGCCACGCCCTCGGCCGTCTTCCGGGCGATGGCGGACGGCGAGCCCTATCCGGTCAAGGCGTTCTTCGCGCTCGGCAACAACACGCTGCTGAGCTTCGCCAACATGCAGCTGATCCACAGGGCGCTGCTGAACCAGGACCTGCTCGTCGCCTTCGAGCACATGAAGACGCCGACGGCCGCGCTCTCGGACTACATCCTGCCGGGCGATGCCTGGACGGAGCGCAAGGCGCTGGCGGACGGCTTCGGCTGGACCGCGATCTGCCGCACGTCGCAGCAGGCGGTGGAGCCTCCCGGAGAGGCCCGCAGCGTTTACGATTTCTGGCGCGGCCTGGCGGTGCGGTTCGGCCTCGGCAATCATTTCCCGTGGGAGACGGCGGACGCCCTGCTCGACCACCGGGTGGCGGGCCTCGGCATGGATTTCGACAGCTTCGCACGCGAGCACGCCGCGCATACGGACGGCCTCGGGTTCCGGAAATACGAACAGGCGGGCTTCGCGACGCCCTCTGGCAAGGTCGAGCTTTCCTCCTCCGTGCTCGCCGGGTTCGGCTTCGACCCCCTGCCCTACTGGCGCGAGGAGCCGCCGGGGCCGGACGACATGCCGCTCAGGCTGTTCACCGGCCTGCGCGAAGACGCCTATTTCCAGACCGGCCACCGCCATATCGCGGCGCTCAGGGCCCGCGCGCCCGAGCCGATGCTGTTCCTGCACCCGGAGGATGCGGAGGAGGCTGGCATAACGGATGGCGAGCCTGCCGTCGCGGAAACAGCGCAGGGACAGGTTCGGATGAAGGCTGCAATCCGAGACGACATGCAGAAGGGGCTCGTGCGGATACCGCATGGCTGGTGGCTGCCGGAGGTCGGGCTGGAAAGCGCCTGGGAGATGGCCGACGCCCAGCTCTGCCCCGACGACGAGGACTTCCTCGACCGCGAACAGGGCATCCCCCACTTCAAGGGCATCCCCTGCCGCGTCGCGCCGGCGGCATAGAGTCCGTTCGAGAATAGCGGCGGCGTCCCTGTTTCGTCGCCCCGGACCACGATCCGGGGCCTCTGGAAGCGTATGCAAATCCTTCGACATCCCGCCAGGCGGCACGAGGCCCCGGCTCAGGGGCCGGGGCGACGGTGTTTTGCGCCTTCGGCCCGGTGGCGCCACGCGCCCGGATATCGCGAGGCGCCGCCTCTCAAACAGGCTCTCAGGGAGCGGTTCGCTTCGGGACGACCGACGGTCGTTCGGCGGCCGGCCGCCCGTGGCCGGTTTCGGGCGAAGGCGGTGCGGCAAGCCCCCCTGCGATGTGTCATGCGATGTCATGTTCCGTCATGAGGCGCTCTGCACCTCCCCTGCGATGTGTCATGGGGTGTCATGCGATGTCATGATCTGCATGCGCAATGCTCATATCCTGTAGCCGGTTCAAACATTGGGTCTGCCCTTCCCTGAATCCCCCTCCCTCGCCTGCGAGGGAGGGCCGGGGTGGGAGGCCGTCTCCCGGCGTAACGGGCCTCTGCCGGGCTTCGCCCGCCGCTTTCGCTGGCGCGCAAGCAGGCCCTCTCCCGGCCTCTCCCGCGAGCGGGAGAGGAGATTTGCGGCGGCAGACC
>JAPOZD010000231.1 GCA_026706245.1 Alphaproteobacteria bacterium | reverse complement strand
TGGCAGGCGCCGGCGGCGTCCACCGGCTGCCCCGGCTCATCGGCCAGAAGCGGGCGCTCGGCATGATCCTGACCGGGCGGCGCGTGGGCCCCGAAGAGGGCAAGGAGCTCGGCTTCGTCAACGAGGTCGTCCCCGAAGGCGAGGCCGTGGCGGGAGCCCGGCGCTGGGCCGGGCAGATCCTCGAATGCGCGCCGATCTCGATCCGCGCCTCGAAGGAGGCGGTCTATGCCGGCTTGGACGAGGCAACGCTGGAAGCGGCCATCAACCGGACCTATGAGGAACAGCATGTGTTGATCGACAGCGCCGACTATATCGAGGGACCGAAGGCGTTCGCCGAGAAGCGCCCGCCCGTGTGGCGGAACGAGTGATGGAGCCGCAAACCTGGCTCGACGGCGTCTGGCACGCCGGCAACCCGCCGATCTTCGGGCCGATGACGCATGGAGCCTGGATGGCTTCGGTCGCCTTCGACGGCGCGCGGGCCTTCGAGGGCGTCATGCCGGACCTCGACCGCCACGCGGCCCGCGCCATCGACTCCGCGCGCAAGCTCGGCCTTGAGCCGAAGATCCCGGCCGAGGAGATCGCTGCGCTGGCCGTCGAGGGCGTCCGTCGTTTTCCGGAAGGAACGGAACTCTATATCCGCCCGCTGTTCTGGGCCGAAGACGGCTTCGTGGAGCCGGACGCGGAATCCACCCGCTTCATGCTGACGCTCTTTGAAATGGCGTTGCCGGCGCCCGACGCGACCGTAACGGCGGCGCTGGCGGACGAGCGCCGGCCGCGCCCGGCCATGGCGCCGACGGACGCCAAGGCCTCCTGCCTCTACCCCAATGTGCAGCGCATGCTCCGCAAGGCGCGGCAGCGGGGCTTCTCGACGGCGCTGGTGCTCGACCCTGACGACAAGGTGGCGGAATTCGCGACCGCGAACCTCTTCATGGTCCGGGATGGCAAGGTCGCCACGCCCGCCGACAACGGCACCTTCCTCAACGGCATTACCCGCCAGCGGATGATCGGGCTGTTGCAGGAGGACGGGCACGAGGTCGCGGAGCGGACGATCGAACTGGAGGAACTGCTGGAGGCCGATGAGGTGTTCGCGACCGGCAATGCGCCCAAGGTCATCCCGGCGAGCCGCATCGAGGACCGCGACTTCCAGCCCGGCCCGGTGGCAAGGCGGGCGCGGGAACTCTACTGGGCCTTCGCCCATGCGCACGGAAAGCCGGAGGATTTCGGGCTGTGAAGGCCATCGACCCCTGGACGCTTCCGGCCAGGACCGGGTCGGCCTATCCGCCACCGTTCGACGAACCCGTCCGCAACCGGGAAAAACGCGCGCTCGGAGACCCGTTCGGCCTGCAGAATTTCGGCGCCAACCTCGTGCGCATGCCTCCCGGCGCGGAAAGCTCGCAGCGCCACTGGCACAGCCGGCAGGACGAGCTTGTCATGGTGCTGGAAGGCGAGCTAGTGCTGGTGACGGATGAGGGCGAACAGACGATGACGCCCGGAATGGTCGCGGGCTTTCCGGCGGCGAGACCCGACGGGCACAAGCTGGTCAACCGGTCCGGGAAAGACGCCGTCTACCTGGAGATAGGCGACCGGATGCCCGGCGACGCTACCGACTACCCCGACATCGACATGCTGTCCGAGGCCGCCGCGGGCGGCCGCCGGTTCATCCGCAGGGACGGCACCCCCTACTGAGGAGAGACGCGCCCCATGGCCCTCACGATCTACGGCATTGCGTTCAGCCGCGCCTTCCGCTCGCTCTGGGCGGCGAACGAGCTCGGGCTCGACTACACCCATGTGCCGACGCATTTCATGAAGGAGTCGAAGCAGCCGGACTATCTCGCGGTCAACCCGAACGGGCGCGTGCCGGCGATGGTGGACGGCGACCTCGTGCTCTTCGAGTCCATGGCGATCAACCTCTACCTGGCCCACGCCTATGGCGCGCCGCTCAGGGTGGAGGATCCCGCGGACGAGGCGCGGGCCGTCCAGTGGAGCTTCTGGGGGATCACGGAGCTGGAGAGCACGCTGCTGAGAGCGATGTTCACCTCGCTCGGCCTGTTCGGCGAGGAGGCCGATCCCGCCAAGGCGCACGAGACGCTGAACAAGGGCTGCGGCCGCGCGCTCGGTGTGCTCGACCGGCATCTGGAAGGCCGCGACTGGCTGGTCTGCGAAAGCTTCAGCGTGGCGGATCTGAATGTCGCGGGCGTGCTGAACCTTGCGCTCTCGGGCCGGCTCGACCTTTCCCAGTGGGGGAATGTCAAGGGATGGCTCGACCGCTGCTACGGCCGGCCGGGCGCGAAGAAGACGCTGGAGATGGCCCGCGCGGCGCGCGGCTGACCCCTCCGGCGGCGGGAGGCGGCCATGAAGATCGCGGATGTCGAGGCCATCGCGCTCGCCGTCCCGATGAAGCAGGAAATCGCGGCCCCGATCAGCATGCCGCGGGCCGGTGAGGTCGCCGGAGTCGTCTTCCGGGAATACCGCTCGGTCATCGTCCGCATCCGCACGGACAACGGCATCGAGGGCGTCGGCGAGTGCATGACCCGGCTGTCGGGCACGGCGCTCAGGGACATCGTCCACTATGTCGCTCCGCTGCTGGTCGGCAAGGACCCGCGCGATGTCGAATATCTCTGGGACCTGCTCTGGTCCGTGATGATGAACCGGGGCCACCAGAAGGGCTTCTACCTCGAGGCCATGGCCGGCATCGACACGGCGCTCTGGGACATCTGGGGCAAGTCCGCAGGTGTGCCGGTGTGGCGGCTGCTCGGCGGCAGGACCAATCCGAAGCTCTGGGCCTACGCCTCGTCGCTTAGGCTCCGCGACATCGGCATCCTCCGCGAGGAGATCGATGCGCATAAGGCCAGCGGCTTCAACGCCATGAAGATCAAGATCGGCAGGGACCCGATGGACTGGCGCCGCGAAATCCGCACCGTCGAGCAGATCAGGGACCATGCCGGCGACGGCATCACGCTCATGGCGGACGCCAATTGCGGCTACGGGCACGACCGCAAGACCGCGCTTCAGGTCGGCAGCGCTCGGCCTCTACTGGTACGAGGAGCCGCTCGCGCCCGACGACATCGACGGCTACGCCTTCCTGCGGCAAAGGCTCGGCATCCGGATCGCGACCGGGGAGGCCGATTTCAACCGCTTCAGCTTCGCCCGCTTCTTCAGGCGAGACGCCATAGACATCGTGCAGCATGACGCGGCGCGGGCGGGCGGCATCACCGAGGCGCGGAAGATCGCCGACATGGCGTCCGCCTTCCGGGTGCTTGTAATGCTTCCGTTCTCAGGTGATGGATGGTGATTTCAGCGATTGAGCGTTCGCT
>JAPOZD010000432.1 GCA_026706245.1 Alphaproteobacteria bacterium | reverse complement strand
GCCAAGAGCCTGCTCGCGCGGCTCCTGGGAGAGCGTCCATTCCTCCAGCCCGGCGGTGATCTGTTCCTTGACCGCCTGCACGGCCGCCGGGCTGTTGGCGGCAATCAGCCGCGCCTTCTCCACCGCCCAGTCCAGAAGCTCGCCGGCCGGAACCACCGCGTTCACGAGGCCGATGGCGCGGGCTTCCTCCGCGTCCAGCAGGCGCCCGGTGAGGATCATGTCCATGAGATGCACATAGTCGATCTGGCGCACAAGCTTGGTCGCCGCGCCGCCGAACGGATAGATGCCCCATTTGACCTCGGGCAGCCCGAAGCGGGCGTGCGGCGCCGCGCCGCGCAGGTCGGTGGAGATGAGCAGTTCGATGCCGCCCGCGACGCAATCGCCGTTGCCCGCCGCTACGATGGGCTTGCGGTGGCGCTTCGTCTTGAGGAGCGCGCGCGCAACCGCCGCGGACGTTTCGGGCGACGCCGAGAGGTCTCCCGACACGTCGGCGCCGCTGCAGAATCCCCTGTCACCAGCGCCGGTGAGCACGATGGCGCGCGCGTCTCCCGCTTCCAGTTCGTCCCAGAGGTCGGCGAGGCGGACCATCATCGCCCGCGTCATGGCGTTGCGGCGCGCCTCGTTCTCGATCCGCACCAGCGCCACATGCCCGCCAAGGTCCTCGGAATGGATACGCATCTGCCGCCTTCCTCATCGTCGAACGGCAAGTCTATGCTGCGGAACCGGCTCCGCAAACGCATGGGGGAAGATCGAACATGTCCGCCACGATTTCGCTGGAGGAGTGCCGCGCGCTCGCCTTCGAGGCATTTTCCAATGTCGGCGTCTGCCGCCCCCAGGCCGAGGAGACCGCCGACCACATCACCCGCGCGGAAGCCGACGGCTGCAAGAGCCACGGCCTGTTCCGCCTGCCGGGCTTCATCGCCTCGGTCCGCAGCGGCAGCGCGGACCCTCAGGCGGAGCCGGACATCGTGGACGCCGCGCCAGGCCTCGTCGCCATAGACGGCCGGCGCTGTTTCGCGCCGCTGTCGGTCGCGCGCGGGCGCGTGCTGCTGGCCGCGAAGGCCCGTTCCCAGGGCATCGCCTGCATGACGATCCGCAACTCGCTCAATTTCTCCGCCCTGTGGCCGGACATCGAGCCTCTGGCCGAGCAGGGTTTCGTCGCGTTCACCTTCATCAACTCGCAGAGCTTCGTGGCGCCTGCGGGCGGTACCAAAGCCCTGTTCGGCACCAATCCGATGGCGTTCGCCTGTCCGCGCGGTGACGGCAAGGCGCCGATGGCCTTCGACCAGGCGTCTGCAGCGACCGCGCGAGGGGAACTCCAGATAGCGGCGCGGGACGGCCACGAAGCGCCGCCCGGCTCCGGTCTCGGCCCGGATGGACAGCCCACCATCGATCCCTCGGAGATCCTGAAAGGCGTGCAGTTGCCGTTCGGCGGCTACAAGGGCTCGGCGATCGCGCTCATGGTGGATTTGATGACGGGCGGCCTTTCCGGCGGATTCTTCGGCTATGAGAGCAGGGCCGCCTACAACGATGACGGCGGGCCCGCCAACACCTGCCAGTCCTTCATCGCCATCGACCCGCTCCGGCTCGCGGGCCCCGGGTTCCGCGCGCATGTCGAGGCGCTGTTCGAACGGCTGCTCGCCGACGGCGATGCGCGGCTGCCGGGCGACCGGCGCCTTGCGAACCGCGCCCGCACGGCCGAAGAGGGCATTACCGTCGAAGACAGGCTCTACGCCACCGTGCGCGAGCTTGCCGGCAGAGGGTAGCGCGGCTTCCGGGACCCGCCGTCTTGCGCTAGGGTCCGGCCAACCGACTGTGAACGCCGGAGAGGGAACCCGCCCGATGGACTTTGCATATAACGACCGCACCAAGGAGCTGGTCGGCCGCGTCCAGGACTTCATGGACCGCTACGTCTATCCGAACGAAGAGGTCTACTACGAGCAGCTGGACGAGGGCGACAACCGCTGGAAGGTCATCCCGGTCCTGGAGGAGCTGAAGGAGAAGGCGCGCGAGGAGGGGCTCTGGAACCTCTTCCTGCCTGAAAGCGAGCTCGGCGGCGGCCTCACCAATCTCGAATATGCCCCGGTCTGCGAGGTCATGGGGCGGATCAACTGGGCCCCGGAAGTGTTCAACTGCTCCGCGCCGGACACCGGCAATATGGAAGTGCTGGAGCGCTACGGCACGCCGGAGCAGAAGAAGCAGTGGTTGGACCCGCTGCTGGCGGGCGAAATCCGCTCCGCCTTCGCCATGACCGAGCCGCGCGTCGCCTCCTCCGACGCCACCAATATCGAGAGCCGGATCGAGCGCGACGGCGACGAATATGTCATCAACGGGCGCAAATGGTGGACCTCCGGCATCGGCGACCCGCGCTGCAAGATCCTCATCTTCATGGGCAAGAACGACCCGGCCGGCCCGCGCTACAACCAGCAGTCCATGATCCTAGTGCCGACCGACACGCCCGGCATCGAGGTCGTGCGGATGCTGAACGTGATGGGCTTCGACGACGCGCCGCACGGCCATGGCGAGGTCGATTTCAAGGATGTGCGCGTACCGGCCTCGAACATGCTGCTGGGCGAGGGCCGCGGCTTCGAGATCGCCCAGGGCCGCCTCGGTCCCGGCCGCATCCACCACTGCATGCGCATCATCGGCGTGGCCGAGCGCGCGCTGGAGATGATGTGCCGGCGCGGCACCGAGCGGGTGACCTGGGGCACGCCGGTCGGCGACCGCGACAATTTCCGCGAGCGCGTCGCCGATGCGCGCATCAATATCGAGATGTGCCGGCTCCTGACGCTCAAGGCCGCCTACATGATGGACACGGTCGGCAACAAGGCCGCGCGCCAGGAAATCGCCATGATCAAGGTGGCGGCGCCGAACATGGCCCTGCAGGTGATCGACGACGCCATGCAGGCGCATGGCGGCGGGGCGATGAGCCAGGCCTTCAAGCTCTCCTTCATGTGGGCGCGGATGCGGGCGCTCCGCTTCGCCGACGGTCCGGACGAGGTGCATCGCCAGCAGATCGCGCGGCTCGAAATGCGCCGCCAGGTCGATTGGCCGCCCCGCGCCGCCCAGGCCGCGGAGTGATTCTGCGGAACGCCTCCAAGAAGCCCTGGCCCGTGCTCGCGAAAGAAGCCGGAATGCGGTATCGTCCCGGTGTCCGGCAACGAAGGGAATGAACCGCCATGTCGGCCGCCGCGCTCGATACGCTCTCCATCGTCCGGAAGCTGACCGACGCAGGCTTCGAGCGCGACAAGGCCGAAGCTGTCGCCGATGCGGTAGGCGGCGCGATGGCGGATACCGTTGCGACGAAAGCCGACGTTGAG
>JAPOZD010000124.1 GCA_026706245.1 Alphaproteobacteria bacterium | reverse complement strand
GAAATTCAGCCATGCCGAACCGCGCAGATGGCGTGCATTCGAGACCAGCCGGTGGCCGCCGAGATAGTTCCCGAAGACCGCCTCGCAGACGTCGATGCTCTCGTCCTGGGTCATGGCGCCGAAGCCCCAGGCGGACCAGGTCTCCTCCGAGCACTCGACGATGAAGGTCGCCATGTCCTCGTCGAACTGGTAGGCATGCGCCCACATCCAGCCCCTGGCGGTCTTCTCGAACAGGAAGGTGAAGGCGTCGTCGAATTTCTGGCGCGTGCCGAGCCAGACGAACTTGCAGGCGCGGACGTCGATCTCGGGCTTGAAGATGTCCGCGAAGGCGGCGCGGGCCTTCGAGTTGACCCCGTCTGCCGCGACGACGAGGTCGTATTCGGCCATGAGTGCGGGAATGTCGTCGATTTCCGTCTCGAAGCGGAGGTCGACCCCGGGCGCCCGCGCGCGCTCCTGCAGCAGCATGAGGAGCCGCCTGCGCCCGATGCCGCAGAAGCCGTGGCCGCCGGAAACCGTCCTTACGCCGCGATAATGGACGGCGATATCGTCCCAGTAAGCGAAATGCGCGCGGACCGCCTCGGCACTTTCCGGGTCGTTCCGCCGGAGGTTGTCGAGCGTCTCGTCGGAGAGGACCACGCCCCATCCGAAGGTGTCGTCCGGGCGGTTGCGCTCGAAGACGACGACCTCATGCGCCGGGTTGCGCAGCTTCATGCTGATCGCGAAATACAGTCCTGCCGGACCGCCGCCGAGGCATGCCGTCTTCATGCCTCACTCCCTTGCCAATGCGCCCGGCAAGGATGCACTGCCGGGGATTTTATTTCAAGCATGAATTATATAGAGTTGAAATAATCTGCGCGCAAGGAGGAGGAACCGCCATGACAGGCATCGCAGTGCATCCCGAGGGCTGGAAGCCCACGAAGGGCTATTCGAGCGGCATGATCGCCGAAGGCCGGACGCTGCATGTCGCCGGCCAGATCGGCTGGAACGCCGAACAGCGCTTCGAACACCATGACTTCACCGGCCAGACGGCGCAGGCGCTCCGGAATGTCCTCGCGGTCGTGGAGGCCGCCGGAGGCACGGCGACGGATATCGTCCGCCTCACCTGGTATGTCACCGACAAGCGCGCCTACCTTTCGAAGCAGAGAGAGGTGGGCGCAGCCTACCGCGCGGTGATGGGCCGTCACTTCCCGGCGATGACGCTTGTGGCCGTCTCCGGCCTTGTCGAGGACGAGGCCCTCGTGGAGATCGAGGCGACGGCGGTGCTGGCCCGGCGCTAACGGCGGCGGTCGTGCGCTACAGCCCCACCCGGTCCTTCAACTCGTACCAACCCACCATGAGGGGCAGGAACCAGGGGCGGCCGTAATAGAGCGGGCGGGTGGCGAAATCGCCGGCGGCGAAGGCCGTTTCCGGCGGGCGGTTGCCGGTAATGCTCTGCGCCGCCTTCATGCCGAGCCAGCGCGCCCAGACCACGCCGGAGCCGCAGAAGCCGGCGGCGTAGTGCACGCCGTTGCGCACCACCAGCTTCGGCATGAAGTCGAAGGTGAAGCCGGTATAGCCGAACCAGCAATGGGTCATGCCGATGCCGGCGAGCTCCGGAAAGATCTGCGCGAGCCCGGCGCCGAGCCGCTCGGCCTTGCGCGATTCGTCGTCGGTGAGCGCGCCCGCCCTGCCGCCGAAGACGATGCGGCTGTCGTCCGGCGCGGGGCGGAAATAGTGGTAGAGGTTGCGCGTCTCGCCCAGCATCCGGCGCTTCGGCATCAGCCGGTCGAGCACCTCCTTCGGGATCGGGTCGGTGGCGACGATCTGGCTCGGGATCGGCACGATGCGCCGGCGCAGCCAGGGCGTCGCGCGCCCGGTATAGCCGTTGGTCGCCACGATGACATGCGGGGCGGCGATGCTGCCCCGGTCGGTGCGCACGCGCTTCAGGCTGCTGTCGTCCTCCACGGCCTCGACGGTGGTGCGCGCATGGACCGAGACGCCGGCTTCCAGCGTCCGGTCGAGCATCCCCTGGTGGAACTTGCCCGGATGCAGGCCGCCGATGTCCTCGCGCACCATGCCGCCGTGATAGAGGTCCGAGCCGATTTCCTCATGCTGCTCCGCCTTCGGGACCATCCAGGCGCCGTAGTCCAGATGGCGGTTCAGCAGCTCGCATTCGGCGGCCATGGATTCGTAGTGCTTCGGGCGCATCGCGCCGGTGAAACGCCCGACCGGCTTCCAGTCGCAGTCGATGCCCTCGTCCTCGATGAAGCGCGCAAGGTCGGCGCGCGCGGCCTGCCCTTCGGCTTCCACGGCCTTCGCACGCTCCAGGCCCCAGGCGCGGATCATGCCGCCGAAGCTGCGGCGCAGATTGCCGCTGGCGATGCCGCCATTGCGGCTGGAGGCGCCCTCCCCCGGCCTGTCCTTCTCCAGCACCACGACCTTGCGTCCGGCCCGCGCCAGCGTGAGCGCGGCGCTGAGCCCCGTGAAGCCGGCCCCGACCACCACCGCATCGGCGCGCGCCGGCAGGTCCGCCGGCTCCGGGTCGGGGCGCGGCGCGGCCTCCCACCAGAAGGGGTCGGTCCTGAGGGCTTTCTCCATCGACGGCCTCCCGTTCGCGGCAGACGGCCCGGAGGCCGGCTTGGCGGACAAACGGCCTATACACTACCATTCCGGCCAAGCCGGTCGGCGGCAGCCGGTCCGGGGCGCCGGAACACCAAGCTACCCGGGAGGCGGATATGGAATTCGGCATTACCTTCAAGGGGTTCGTGCAGCCCGACCGGGCGCGCGCGCTGGTGAAACAGGCCGAGGATGCGGGGTTCTCCTATTGCTGGTTCTACGACAGCCACATCCTCTGGCGCGAGAGCTACCCGGCGATGGCCATGTGCATGGAGCACACCGAGACGCTCCGCTTCGGCCCCTGCGTCACCAACCCCAATACGCGGGACTGGTCCGCGGCGGCCTCGCTCTTCGGCTCGCTGGCGCTGCAGTCGAACAACCGCTTCGACATCGGCGTCGGCCGCGGCGACAGCGCCGTGCGCGTGATGGGCAACAGGCCCTCCTCGCTTGCCCGGATGGAGGAGTTCATCCATGTCGTGCGCGCGCTCGTGCGCGGCGAGGAAGTCCAGTACGGCAATGTGCCGAACCCGATGCAGTTCCCCTGGGCGACAGGCTACGAGCTGCCGGTCTGGGTCGCCGCCTACGGCCCCCGGGCGCTGAACTCGGCAGGCCGCGTGGGCGACGGCCTCGTCCTCCAGATCGCCGAGCCGTCGATCTGCAAATGGCTGGCCGACCAGGCGATTGCCGCCGGCAGGGAAGCCGGGCGGGACATGTCGAACTACCGC
>JAPOZD010000365.1 GCA_026706245.1 Alphaproteobacteria bacterium | reverse complement strand
CCCGGCCTCCTCCACGCCGCGCAGGCCGGGCGTCAGCACCGCGCCCATCGGCCCCGGATAGACCCAGCCATAGGCGTGCCCACCGATCTGCTTGTAAACCGGGCAGGCGTTCATGCAGGCCGCGCAGCGTATGCAGCGCAGCATGTCCTGGAACGCGCCGCCCAGCATGTCCGCGCGGCCGTTGTCGAGCAGCACGACATGGTATTCCTCCGGCCCGTCCATATCCCCCGGCCGGCGCGGGCCGGTGGAGAGCGTCGTATAGACCGTGAGCTCCTGCCCCGTGGCCGAGCGCGGCAGCACGCGCATGAACACCGAGAGGTCCTCCAGGGTCGGGATCACCTTCTCGATGCCGGCGATGACGATATGGGCGCGGGGCAGGGTCTGCGAGAGGTCGCCATTGCCCTCATTGGTGAAGATGACCGAGGAGCCGGTCTCGGCAATCAGGAAATTCGCGCCCGTCAGGCCGACATCGGCGCCGAGGAACTGCTCGCGCAGCACGGCGCGGGCCTCCGCCATGATCTCGCTGCCGTCGGAGAGCGAGCGGTCCGCCGGCCGGTCGGTGTGGGCGCTGCGGAAGGCTTCGGTCCACTGTTCGGTCGCGACATGGATCGCCGGGGCCACGATATGGCTAGGCGATTCGCCGCGAAGCTGGAGGATGTATTCGCCGAGATCGGTCTCGACCGCGCGCACGCCCTCTTCGGCGAGGAAATCGTTGAGGCCGATCTCTTCCGAGACCATGGACTTGCCCTTCGCCATGGTCTTCGCGCCGAGGCGGCGGCAGATGGCGAGGATCGCCTGCCGGGCGTCCCCGGCCGTCGCGCACCAGTGGACCTCGCCGCCGGCCGCGCGGCAGTTCTCCTCGAAGCGCTCCAGATAGAAGTCGAGATGGGCGAGGCAGTGGTTCTTGATGTCGCGCGCCCGGTCCCGGAGCGCCTCGAATTCCGGCAGCCGGGAGGCCGCCTCGACGCGCCGGACCTGGAAGCCGCGGCTGAACCTGGCGAGCTCGCGCTGCAGCGGCTCGTCAGCGAGCGCGCGGGCGGCGCTCCGGCGGAAATTGGCGGGCCCGGCAAAGCTCACAGCGGCGGGACCTCGTCCGTCATGCCGGCCAGCACCTCCGCGACATGGCGCACCTCGACCTCGCTGCCCTCGCGGGAGAGGCGCCCGGCCATGTTCATCAGGCAGCCGAGGTCGCCGGCCAGCAGCGCGCCGGCCCCGCTGTTCTTCACCGCGGCGGTCTTGTCCCGGACCATGGCGGTCGAGATGTCGGGATATTTGACGCAGAAGGTGCCGCCGAAACCGCAGCACACCTCGGCATCCGGCAGTTCGGAGAGCGTGAGGCCCTCCACCTTCGCCAAGAGCGCGCGCGGCTGGTCCTTCACGCCGAGCTCGCGCAGCCCCGCGCAGCTGTCGTGATAGACGGCGGTCATCGGCCAGCGGGCCCGCACATCCCCGAAGCCGCAGACATCGACCAGGAAGGAGGTCAGCTCCCAGACGCGCTCGCCGAAGCCCTCGTCGTCTCCTCCCAGCAGGTCGGCATAGTGGCAGCGCAGCATGCCGGCGCAGGAACCGGAGGGGACGACGATCCACTCATAGCCGCGAAAGGCGCGCACCGTCTTGCGCGCAATGCGGGCGGCGTGTTTCCGGTCGCCGCTGTTCCAGGCGGGCTGGCCGCAGCAGGTCTGCGCCGCCGGCACCTCCACCCGGCATCCCGCCGCCTCCAGCAGCCGCACGGAGGCGAACGCGACCGAGGGCCGCACGAGATCGGCCAGGCAGGTCGCGAACAGGGCAACGGTCCGGGGCGTCTTGCCGGTCTCGGACGCCATCGGGTCAGTTCTCCGAGCGGGCGGGTATCCGCGTTTTAGAACGGTTGCCCGGAAGGGGGAAGACGCCCGCCCGGCGCGCGGCCATTGAAACCCGGCGCACGGGCTGGCAATACTCCGCGCTGAATTGCGTTTCAGGGAGAACCTCGCCATGCGCGAAGCCGTCGTCGTCTCGACCGCCAGGACCGGGCTCACCAAGTCGTTCCGGGGCGAATTCAACAATACCCACGGGGCGGCCATGGCCGGCCATGCGATCAAGCACGCCATCGAGCGCGCCGGCGTCGAGCCGGCCGAGGTCGAGGACGTGTTCGTCGGCTGCGCCAACCCCGAGGGCGCGACGGGCACCAATGTCGGGCGCAACGCGGCGCTCTGGGCGGGCTGCCCGGTGACGACCGCCGGCGCGACCGTCAACCGCTTCTGCTCCTCCGGCCTGCAGACGGTCGCCATGGCCGCGCAGGCCTGCATGGTCAATGGCGTGCCGGTCGCGGTCGGCGGCGGCGTCGAGCAGATTTCGCTGGTGCAGCCCAACATGAACCGCACCCACATCACCGAGGAAAGCCTGCTGGAGCGCCACCCCGACCTCTGGATGGCGATGATCGACACGGCCGACACCGTGGCCGGGCGCTACGGCGTCACCCGCGAGAGCCAGGACGAATATTCGCTGCAGAGCCAGCTCCGCTGCGCCGCCGGCCAGCAGTCGGGCGCCTTCGACGACGAAATCGTGCCCTTCGAGACCACCATGCTGGTCACCGACCGCGAGACGGGCGAAGTGTCCGAGAAGGATGTCGTCATCGACCGCGACACCTGCAACCGGCCGACCACCACGCTGGAAGGCCTGGCAGGGCTGGAGCCGGTGCGCGGCGAGGGCAAGTGGATCACGGCGGGCAATGCGAGCCAGCTTTCCGACGGCGCCTCGGCCTGCCTCGTGATGGACTCCGCGGAGGCTGAGCGGCGCAATGTCGAGCCGCTCGGCATCTTCAAGGGCTTTGCTACCGCCGGCTGCGAGCCGGACGAGATGGGCATCGGCCCGGTCTATGCGATCCCGCGCCTGCTGGAGCGCAAGGGCCTGAAGATGGACGATATCGACCTCTGGGAGCTGAACGAGGCCTTCGCCTCGCAGGTGCTCTATTGCCGCGACCGGCTCGGCATCCCGAACGACAGGCTGAATGTGAACGGCGGCTCGATCGCCATCGGCCACCCGTTCGGCATGACGGGCTCGCGCCTGGTCGGCCATGCGCTGATCGAGGGCAAGCGCCGGGGCGCGAAGAATGTCGTCGTGACCATGTGCATCGGCGGCGGCCAGGGCGCGGCGGGCCTGTTCGAGGTCTGCTGACCGTCAGGGCGTAGAAGCGCGGGAGGCGCCGGCAGGGGAATGGACGCTTCCCGCATCTTCGCCCGCCATGTGGCGGGCACGGGCTTCGACGACCTGCCGGCGGCGGCGGTCGAGGCCGTCAAGACCTTCGCGCTCGACTCTTTCGGCGTGGCGGCGGCGGGCTCGCGCGGCC
>JAPOZD010000094.1 GCA_026706245.1 Alphaproteobacteria bacterium | reverse complement strand
GCCGAGAAGACCATGCCGGCGAAGCTCGCGCTCGCCGAAGCCGCCACGAAGACGGCGGCCGCGGTGCTCGGCGATGTCCGGCCCGCCTTCGACGCCTGGTACGGCACGCTGAGCGACGAGCAGCGCGCCGCCCTCGACGACCTGCTGAAGCACCGGCGCGGGGGCCGCAAAGGCTGAGTCCGGCTACAGGCTGAGCGGCTCCGGCTCGCCCTCCGGGAGTTCGACGCCGGAGACGTTCAGCGCCATCGACACCAGGCAGTAATAGCCCATGACGCCGATGGTCTCGACGACGCCCTTCTCGCCTATGGCCGACACCGCGCGGTCATAGGTGGCGTCGCTCACGCGCTTCGTCGCATAGAGCTCGGTGGCGAGGTCGTGGACCGCGGCCTCGTCCGCCGCCATGCCCTCCGGCCGCCGCCGCGCCCTGATCGCCTCTATGATCCCCTCATCCACCCCCGCCTCGCGGGCGAGCCGCGCATGGGCATACCACTCATACTGGGCCGTCCACTCCCGCGCCGTCACCAGGATCGCAAGCTCCGAGAGGCGCGGCCCGAGGCTCGTGCCGAAGCGGCAGAACGCGCCCAGAAGCTGCGCCCGTTCGCAGAGTTCCGGGCTGCGCAGCAGGGCGGCGAAGGGCCCCCGCGCACCGCCGCGCGGGCCGGCGGCAATCGCGTCGAGGACTTCCTGCTGGCGTTCGGTCAGGGTTTCGGGCATGGGCAGGCGCGCCATGGCGGTCTTCTCCTTTTCGGGATTCGGATAGTGTGGCGCCGGGTCTAGCCGGCGGTGCCGACGCGCGGCGGACGGTCCTCGCTGCGGCCTTCGCTGCCGCGCTCGTCGGCTTCCCGCTCCAGTTCGGCCACCCGCGCCTCCAGCCGCTTCACCGTCTCGGCAAGCGTGCGGATCGAACGGCTGTCGGGGTTGGTCACGCTCTCCGGCGTGCCGTAGGCGACGAAACTCTCCGGCTGCTTGCGGCTGCGCGGCTGCGCCATCTTGGCCGGGATGCCCGTCATGGTCGCGCCGGCGGGCACGGCCTTGAGAACCACCGCATTGGCGCCGATCCGGGCGCCCTCACCCACCGTGAACGGCCCCAGGATCTGGGCGCCCGACCCGACGATCACGCCGTCGGCGAGCGTCGGGTGGCGCTTGCCCTTCGCGGTCGAGGTGGTGCCGAGCGTGACCCCCTGGTAGAGCGTGACATCGTCGCCGATCTCGGCCGTCTCGCCGATGACGACGCCCATGCCGTGGTCGATGAAGAGCCGCTTGCCGATGGTCGCGCCCGGATGGATCTCGATGCCGCTGAACCCGCGCCCGAGATGGCTCACGAACCGGCCGACGAGATAGAGCCGCTTGCGCCAGAACCAGCTGGCGATGCGGTAGAAGACGAGCGCGTGGAAACCCGGATAGGCCAGCACCACTTCAAGGCGCGAGCGCAGCGCCGGGTCGCGGTCCATATAGCTGTCGATTTCCTTCAACAGGCCCATCCGCGCGCGCCCTTCCTCGCCGCCGATAATCCGCTTATATGACTTGCACTCGGCGCGCGGCAAGGGTTGGGCAGTAATGAACATTCGCGACGGCTTCATCGATACCATCGGGAACACGCCGCTGGTGCGCCTGCGGAAAGCCTCCGAGCTGACGGGTTGCGATGTGCTGGTCAAGCTGGAGTTCCTCAATCCCGGCGGGTCGGTGAAGGACCGCGCGGCGCTTGGCATCATCCGGGACGCCGAGGACAGGGGGCAGCTTGAGCCCGGCGGCGTCATCGTGGAGGGCACCGCCGGCAATACCGGCATCGGGCTCGCCCTGGTCGGCAATGCGCGCGGCTACCGGACCGTCATCGTGATCCCGGAAACGCAGTCGGAAGAGAAGAAGCAGATGCTGCGGCTCTGCGGGGCGGACCTGCGCGAGGTGCCGGCCGTGCCCTACCGGGACCCGAACAACTATGTGCGCGTCTCCGGCCGGCTGGCCGAGGAGCTGGCCGCAACGCACAAGCAGGGCGCCATCTGGGCCAACCAGTTCGACAATGTCGCAAACCGCGAGATTCACATCGCAACCACCGCGCCCGAAATCTGGTCCCAGACCGGCGGCAAGGTGGACGCCTTCGTTTCCGCCGTCGGCACCGGCGGCACGCTCGCCGGCACCGCCATGGGCCTCAGGGAGCGCAACCCGGACATCAAGATCGGCCTCGCCGACCCCGAGGGCGCCGCGCTCTATGAGTGGTATGCGAACGGCGAACTCAAGTCCGAAGGCAGTTCGATCAGCGAGGGCATCGGCCAGGGGCGGGTGACGGCCAACCTGGAGGGCCTGGAGGTCGATTTCCCCTATCTGATACCCGATTCCGAGGCGCTGCCCATCGTGTTCGACCTGCTGAAGGAAGAGGGATTCTGCGTAGGCCTCTCCAGCGGCATCAATGTGGCCGGCGCCATCCGCGCGGCGAAGGAGCTCGGCCCCGGCCACACCGTAGTCACCCTGCTCTGCGATCTCGGGCAGCGCTATTCCGCCAAGATCTGGAATCCGGCCTTCCTGAAGGAGGCCGGCCTGCCCGCCCCCGACTGGCTCTGACCGGCGGCGCTCATGGCTCAACCGCTTCAGTTGCCGCTCGCCGCACAGGCCGGCATACCGGCTCCGGAGCGGGCCGCCTTCCGCATTTCCTCGGATTTCGACCCGGCGGGCGACCAGCCGGAGGCCATCGCCGAGCTCCTGGACGGGCTGCGCCGGGGCGAGCGCGAACAGGTGCTGCTGGGCGTCACCGGCTCCGGCAAAACCTTCACCGCCGCCCATGTCATCCGCGAGATGGGGCGCCCGACCCTCATCATGGCGCCCAACAAGACGCTCGCGGCCCAGCTCTATGCGGAGATGAAGAGCCTCTTCCCGGAAAACGCCGTCGAGTATTTCGTCTCCTATTACGACTACTACCAGCCGGAAGCCTATGTCCCGCGCACCGACACCTATGTCGAGAAGGAAGCGTCGATCAACGAGGAGATCGACCGCATGCGCCACTCGGCGACCCGCGCGCTGCTCGAGCGGCGCGATGTCGTCATCGTCGCCAGCGTCTCCTGCATCTACGGCATCGGCGCGGTCGAGACCTATGCCGAGATGACGGCGCAACGACAACAACTTCCACCGCGGCGCGTTCCGGGTCCGGGGCGACAGCATCGAGATCTTTCCGGCGCATATGGAGGACCGCGCCTGGCGGCTGACGCTCTGGGACGACGAGGTCGAGGCGATCCACGAATTCGACCCGCTGACCGGCGAGCGCACCGCGTCGCTCGGCGCCATCCGCGTATTCCCCAACAGCCACTATGTCACGCCGAAGCCGACCCTGATGCAGGCCGCCCA
>JAPOZD010000327.1 GCA_026706245.1 Alphaproteobacteria bacterium | reverse complement strand
CTCGACCGCGCCGCAAGCGCCGGCCCGGACAGGCGGAAAACCATCCCGGAACCCCGCCGCATGACAAAACATGACATCGCATGACATTCCATGACACATCCCGCAGCCCCTCCCGCGCCCCGGCCGGGGCGACAGGCGGGGCCGGCATTGCCAATGAGTCTGAACCCGCCGCCGGTATGATTCGGTCCGCCAGGAGCGAGTCGCAGTCGAGCACGGCAGGAGACGGAGCCCGCCCCGGATCAATCCTCGGCCGGCGGCGGCAACGCCCTGAGCGCCTCCAGGAACGCCGCGCCGTAGCTGCGGAGCTTTGCGGCGCCGACGCCGGGGACTTCGGCCATCTCCTCCAGTGTGGCCGGGCGGCGGTCCAGCATGGCGATAAGCACGCTGTCGTGGAACACGACATAGGGCGGCTTGCCCTGCGCCAGTTCCCGCCGGAGCGCGCGAAGCGCCTCGAAGCCCTCCCGGTCCGCTGCCGTCCCCGCCGGTCCCCGTTCCCGACGCTCGCGGCCCTGCCGGGCCGGGCCGGGCTCCCGCTTCTCCAGCCGCAACTGCACCTTGCGCTCGCCGCGCAGCACGGCGCGGGCGTCCGGCCCGAGGCGAAGCACGCTGAAGCCTTCCAGGCGCTCGACGACCACCAGCTCCGCCGCCGTCAGCTGGCGGATGATCGAGCGCCACTCCGACACGCGCCGCTCCCTGCCGACGCCGAAGGTCGGCAGCCGGTCGTGCCGGAGCCTCTGGACGCGCTCGGTCTCGCGCCCGCGCAGAACATCGACGATATGCCCGCCGCCGAACCGCTGGCCCGTGCGGTAAATCGCAGAGAGCGCCATCTGCGCCGCTTCCGTGCCGTCGAAGAGTTCCGGCGGGTCGAGGCAGATATCGCAATTGCCGCAAGGCTCGCACTCGTCGCCGAAATAGCCGAGCAGGATCCGCCGCCGGCATGTCGCCGCCTCGGCATAGCCGATCAGCGCCTCCAGCTTGGCCCGCTCGACGCGCTTCTGCTCGTCCGGGGCCTCCGACTCGTCGATGAAGCGGCCCAATTGCGCCGCGTCGCCGGGGCCGTGGAGCATCCAGGCTTCCGCCGGCAGGCCGTCGCGCCCGGCCCGGCCCGTCTCCTGGTAGTAGGCTTCCAGGCTCTTCGGCAGGTCGAGATGGGCGACGAAGCGCACATCCGGCTTGTCGATGCCCATGCCGAAGGCGACCGTCGCCACCATCACCCCGTCATCGGAGGCGACGAAGCGGGCCTGGGCCCCGGTCCGCTCTCCCGCTTCCATCCCGGCATGATAGGCGAGCGCCGGGACGCCGGCCCGGTTCAGCTCCTCCGCGACCTTCTCCACCCGGTTGCGCGTCATGCAATAGACGATGCCGGCCTCGCCCCGCCGCCCGGCGAGGAAGGCCAGCAGCTGGCGGATGCGCTCGCGGCGCGGCTTGACCGTATAGCGGATATTGGGCCGGTCGAAGCCCGAGACGAAACGCTG
Source organism: Alphaproteobacteria bacterium (assembly GCA_026706245.1). GTDB lineage: Bacteria > Pseudomonadota > Alphaproteobacteria > Bin95 > Bin95 > Bin95. Next base: position 1,881 of record JAPOZD010000327.1, on the reverse strand, counting down.
CGCCTCCTCCAGCCGGAGCTCGCGGGCGATGTCGGCGCGTGTCTCGGCGTCGGCTGTCGCCGTAAGCGCAATGCGGGGCACGCCCGGAAAGCGCTCCGCCAGCACGGCGAGGCGCCGGTAGTCCGGGCGGAAATCGTGGCCCCACTGGCTGACGCAATGCGCCTCGTCGATGGCGAACAGCGCGAGCGGCGCCCCGTCCAGCATGTCGAGGAAGCCCGGCGCGGCGAAGCGTTCAGGCGCCACATAAACGAGGTCGAGCCGGCCCTGGCGCAGCGCCCGCTCGACGCGCACGCGCTCCCGCCCATCCATCGCCGAGTTGAGGGCGGCGGCGCGGACGCCGTTCTGGACGAGCGCGGCCACCTGGTCCTGCATCAGCGCGATCAGCGGCGAGACGACGACGGCCGCGCCCGGCCGGACCAGCGCCGGCACCTGGTAGCAGAGCGACTTGCCCGCGCCCGTCGGCATCAGCACCAGCGTGTCCTGGCCCCGGACCACGGCGTCGATAGCCGCGCGCTGGTGGCCGCGGAACGCCTCGAAGCCGAAAACCCGCCGGAGGACCTCCAGCGGGTCCGGCATGGCACGCGAGCCGTCTTTGGGGGGCGTCAGCCTTTCAGCGCCTTCTCGAACAGCGCGGCCGTGCGCCCGTTGGCGAGCGCGGCGTTTTCCTCGTCATAGGGCTGGCCGCCGATGCGCGCGAAGGCGTGGTCCATGCCCGGATAGGAGTGGACCTGCGTATGGGCGTTGCCGGCGAGGCCCTCCTTCACCGCCGCCTGCGCCTCTTTCGGTACGAAGCCGTCCTCCTCCGCGATATGCAGCATGAGAGGGGCGGAGATGTTCGCCGCCTCGTCCAGCATCTCCTCGATGCCGACGCCGTAGTAGCCGACATTGGCGTCGAGATCCGCCCGGCAGGCCAGCATGTAGGCGAGCTTGCCGCCGAGGCAGAAGCCGACCGTGCCGACCTTGCCGCTGCAGCCCGCCATGCCGCGCATATGCGCAGCCGTCGCCTTCAGATCGTCGATGCCCTTGTCCACGTCGAAGCCTCCGTAGAGCTCGAAGGCCTTCGCCCATTCCTCGTCGGTCCGGTCGGTGATGTCGACGCCCGGCTCCTGCCGCCAGAAGAGGTCGGGCGCCACGGCGATATAGCCCTGGCCGGCCCAGTAGTCGGCGATGTCGCGCATGGCATGGTTGATGCCGAAGACCTCCTGGATGCAGAGCACGCCCGGCCCCGAGCCCGAGGCCGGCATGGCGCAATAGGCGGTGAAATCTCCCGAGCCGTCGCTGGCCCGGATGGTGATGGTCTCGGCCATGTCCGGCCTCCCTCTCGAACTGCCGGGCCCGCCCGCCGGGCCCATGAACCGGCGCGGGCCGGCGTTCTCCCAAGGGTCGCCGAACCGCATCCTCCCCGCCACCATAGCCGCGCGCTCCGCCGCCGCACAAGCCGGACGACAGAACCCAGTTCGCGAGTATCGCGTGTGCGCGGGCGCGTTGCCCGCCCGCCTTTCGAGGCGGCACGGTCCAAGCCCCGATCTACCCGTCGCGCCTAAATGTTATCTACTTCAAGACCAGCGTTTACTTTGTAATGAGCCTGGAAGATATAAGCCTGATTTTCATTCTCGAACTGTCCTTGCCTCACCGCATCGCGAACGCGACTTCTTAGCTGTGGAATATATCGAAATTCATAATTTTCATAGCTCATCTCTTTGCGCCGGGCACGGCTCGTAAACAGCGCTATAAGTTCCTGCTTCTCCAGTGTTCCAGAAAAATCCACGTAGTAACGATCAATCAACCGGTCAATCCGGCCGAGCAGTAGCAGAAGGCCAATTTCGACAATAGAAGTGCCCTTGAACACCGCGCCGTGGCATTGAGCCCATTCGAGTTCTT
>JAPOZD010000079.1 GCA_026706245.1 Alphaproteobacteria bacterium | reverse complement strand
CGCTGTCGGGCCGGCATGGTGCGTCGAGCCGCTTGCCCGATGCCCCGCATCGCGCTGCACGGCTCTCCTACCCTGGCGGCCCGACAGCGCCGCGCAGACCATGACCCTGGTGAGAAATGCGGGTTCGGGCGGCTCATGCGGCGAGCGCCTCCGGCCAGACGGGATCGTGCGAGCCGAGCGGCACCGAGGGCCGCGCCCAGTGCGGCGGCGTCGCCGACATCTGCGCGATCGGCGCCAGATGGGTGAGGCGGCCGTGCGGCGTGTCGCTCTCCATCGAAATTGCCGCAAGCTCTTCGGGCGCGAGGTCGGCAGGCGCCTCCTGCCAGCCCTCGACGAGGCCCATGCCCTTGATCCATTCCGCCATGCCGGCCAGCGAGAGCTGCACATGCCAGGTCCCGCCTTCCTCCGCCCGGCGCATGAGCGCCGTCACGACGCCCCAGGCGGCCAGGTAGCCGGCGCAATAGTCGAGCGGCTGGACGGGCAGGTTGCGCGGCGCTTGCGCGCTGCCCTGCACGGTGGACATGCCGGAGGCGTTCTGGACGATGCTGTCGAAGCCCCGGCGCGCGGCGAACGGCCCTTCATGGCCGTAGGCCGAGAGCGAGACATAGACCTTGCCGGGGCCGATATCGCCGGGGCCGAAGCCGCGCGCGGCCAAGGTGCCCGGCCGGTAGCTCTGCACGAACACATCGGCCTCGGCGGCGAGCGCGCGAAGCTGCGCCCGGCCGCGCTCCTCGCGCAGATCGACGAAGGCGGAGAGCTTGCCGTGGCCCGTGTCCATGACGAGCGCGGGCGTAAACGGCAGATGCGGCCCGGCGATGCGCATGCACTCCGCGCCGTGCTCGGCGAGCGTGCGCCCGCAGGTCGGGCCGGCCAGCACGCGCGTCAGGTCCAGCACGCGAATGCCGGCGAGCGGCCGGCCGCCGCCGCGCGGCGCGGTCTTCGGCCCGTCGCCGATGCGCTCGATGGTGACCGGCGGCAGCGCCGCAAGCGCCCGGCCCTGCGGGTGGGCGGCCCATTCCTCCGGCGTGCGCGTCATCGCGCCGCAGAGGCCGGCGGCGGCTATGGCGTCCTCGAACTCCTGCCCGCCGCGCGCCGCGACGGCTTCGGCGAACGCCTCCTTCTCCGCCTTCGCGCCCAGCAGCGCCAGCATGCCGTCGCGGTGGTGGGGGAAATTGCAATGCAGGAAGACATGGCGCCCGTCGCCGGTCGGGTAAGTCCCGCTGAAGGGGTCCCAGGTGGGACCCGGCCCGGCGCCGTCTATCTTCAGATAGGTGGCGGAGCGCATGGCCGCGGCCGCATGGCGACGGTCTACCCTTACCGACTGGCGCTCGCCCGTGCGCAGCTCCCAGAAATCGGCGGCGGCCTGCGCGGAGGCGGCGATGGCGACCGCGCCGGCCTCGCCGATGCGGTAAGGAGTCGGGAAGACCGGGTCGGCCCCGGTCAGTGGAACATTCCGGATGGCTTGATGTATCATCCGGCAAGCATAGCAAGGAGGAAACCGATGGGCGATGCGCCGCTGGCGGGCATTACCGTGCTCGACCTGACCCAATTCGAAGCCGGCCCGTCCTGCACGGAAGCGCTGGCCTGGCACGGCGCCAATGTCATCAAGGTCGAGGAGCCCCGGCGCGGCGACCAGGGCCGGCTCGCCATCTCCGAGCGGCCGGACATGGATTCGCTCTATTTCATCCTGCTCAACTGCAACAAGCGCTCGATCACCTGCAACCTCAAGGAGGAGAGCGGCAAGGCGCTGCTGCGCCGGCTGATCGCCAGGGCGGACGTGCTGATCGAGAATTTCGCGCCGGGCGCCATCGAGCGGCTGGGGTTCGGCTGGGACGAGCTGCAGAAGCTCAACCCGCGCCTCGTCTTCGCGCAGGTGAAGGGCTTCGCGACCGACGGCCCCTACGCCAAATACCTCTCCTTCGACATGATCGCCCAGGCGACGGGCGGGGTGATGAGCATCACGGGCATGCCCGACGGCGTGCCGATCCGCCCCGGCGCCACCATCGGCGACACCGGCACCGGCCTGCACATGTGCGTCTCGATCCTCTCCGCGCTCTTCCAGCGCGAGCGCACCGGGCAGGGCCAGCACCTCCAGGTGGCGATGCAGGACGCGATGACGAACTATTGCCGCGTCACCTTCTCGCGCCAGCCGATGATGCAGGAACCGGCGCCGAGGCTCGGCAATTCGGTCGCCTCGGGCGCGCCGGGCGGCCTCTTCCCCTGCAAGGGCGGCGGGCCGAACGACTATTGCTTCATCTTCGTCGCCCGCGACCTGACGGTCCATTGGGAGCGGGTCTGCAAGGCCATCGGGCGCGAGGACATGCTGGCCGACCCGCGCTTCTGCGACGGCCACAAGCGCATCGAGCACAAGGCCGAGATCGAGGAGAACGTCGCCGCCTGGACGCGCGAGCGCACCAAGCAGGAAGTGATGGAGGCCATCGGCGGGGCAGGCGTGCCCGCGGGCGCGGTGTTCGACATCAAGGACCTGATCTCCAACGAGGACATGCACCGCCGGGGCATCATGCAGACCGTCGAGCATCCGGACCGGGGCGCGGTGGTGGTGCCGGCCTGGCCGGTGCGCTTCGGCGGCGAGGCGATGGACGTGGTGCGCGCGCCGCTCCTGGGCGAGCACAATGAGGCGGTGCTGGGCGAACTGCTGGACATGCCGCCTTCGGAGGTGGCGGACCTGAAGCAGGCCGGCGCGCTTTGACGCGACTGCGATGATCCGGGGCGGCGAAGAGCTGATGGCTCTTGCCGCCGCGCCGCCGGAGCTCAGGCCCGGGGTGCGGCGGTTCTATTTCCTGAGGCACGGCGAGACCGCCGGCAATGCCACCTTCATCGTGCAGAGCCCGGTCATACCGCTGAACGAGGCCGGGCGGGGGCAGGCGGAGCGCGCCGCGAAGAAACTCGCTGCCGCAGGGGACATCACCCGCATCGAGGCCAGCAGCTATCCGCGCGCCTACGAGACCGCCCAGGCCGTCGCCCGCCGGCTCGCCGTGCCGATGAACGCCACGCCCCGGCTCGGCGAGCGGCTGTTCGGGGAGCTCGTCGGCCAGACCGCGCTGAAGCTCGACTGGCGGGCGCGGCCGGCCGGCGGCGAAACGCTCGAGGCCTTCGTCGCCCGCACCAAATCCACCGCGGCGGACGCGCTCGACGGCAGCGGTGTCCCCTGCATCGTCGCGCATGGCGGCAATCTGCGCGTCATCGCGGCCGCCTTCGGCATCGAATTCCTCGACGAATACGCGCCGAACGCCCTGCCGCTCCGCTTCGACCGGACGGACGCCGGCTGGACGGTGACGGTGCTTTAGAGCATGATCTGACCTGATTGAATCGAAGGGGATTCACGGGGCGGGGGATTTG
>JAPOZD010000436.1 GCA_026706245.1 Alphaproteobacteria bacterium | reverse complement strand
GCGCAGCATGTTGAGGGTCTCGCGCTCGGTCAGCCGCTCGCCCTCGTCCTCGGCCCGCACGAGCGCGCTCAGGATATCGTCGCGGGGCTCGGTCCGGCGCTCGGCGACGATCGACCGGAAATACGCGTCGAAGTCGCGGGCGGCCTGCATCGCGACGGCGCGCTCGCGGGCGCTGACCGTGGGCTCCAGCAGGCGGGCGCGGCGGTCCGACCAGAGCCTGAACCGGTCCCGGTCCTCCGGCAGCACGCCCAGCATCTCCGCGATCACTATGACTGGCAGGGGCTGGGCGAGCGCGGCCATGAGGTCGAAGCCCCGGGCGGCGTCGACCTCGTCCAGCAGCGCGGCCGCGGTCGCCCGGATCTGCGCTTCCAGGGCGTCGATCGCGCGCGACGTGAACGCCTTGTTCACCAGCGCTCTCAGCCGCGTGTGGTCCGGCGGGTCGAGCGTCAGCATGGTGAACTCTTCCGCCGGCGGCAGCATGGCCTGCTGGCGGCGCGTGAGCCGGCCCTTGCGCGGGTCGCTGGCGAAGCGGCGGTGGTCGCGCAGGATCGCGTCGGCGTCGGCGTGACGGGAGAACAGCCAGGCGTTCGCGAGCCGGCTGCGGTGCACCGGGCTGCGCTGCCGCATGGCTGCATAGACCGGATACGGGTCCTGCGCCATGCGGGCCGACAGCGGATTGTAGGCCACACCGGTCCGCCAGCGCTCGCCCGCCGTCGCCGCGTGGGCGAGCAGGAGCCGCACGGTTTCGCGCATCGAGCTCACGGTTTCGTGGCGGCAGGGCCGGCGAGCGAGCGCACCAGCTGGATCAGCTGGGCCAGCCGGCCGATGCCCAGCTTCTCGAAGGTCCGCCTTATGTGCCAGCGCACGGTGTTCTCGCTGCGCCCGATGGCCGCGGCGATGTCGCGCACCGACCGGCCCTCGGCCAGAAGCACCGCCACCCGGCTCTGCGCCGGCGAAAGATCGAGAGTCGCCGCGACCAGCGCGGGATCGACCGGCGGCCGGCCGTTCGGGTCGACCGCCAGCACCAGAGCCGCGACCGAGGCGAGGGAGACGTTGTCCTCGCGGGGGCCGAGCGGGACGACGTGCAGTACGAGCGGAAGCAGCCCGCCCGGGCGCGTCACCGTCAGCGAGCTGGTGGCGCCGGCGCCGGGGAAAGGCGGCAGGGCCCGCGCGAGCGCCGCTTGGAGCCTGTCGTCGTCGGCCGATACGCGGGCGTGCAGAAAGCCGTCCCGGTCGAGGAGCCCGTCAGTCGCCCTCAGCATGTCGAGGGCGCGGTCGTTCGCCGCCACGATCCGCTTGCGCCTGTCGAGCTGGACGACCCCGGCGGAGTAGTTGTCGAACAGCGCGCCGAGCGAGGCGTTCAGGCCGTCGGCCTCGGCCAGCGCCTGGCGCACGCGCACGAACTGGCGCAAGTGCGGGAGCAGGCGCTCGACCCTGCGGACCCGCCGGGTCGTCCAGCCCTCCCCGTCGGCGGGGTCGGCGAGGCTCCAGAAGATGCGCGAACCGCCGGGGCCGTCCAGGCGCACGGTCAGACCGTCCTGCATGCCCATGAGCGGCAGCGCCTCGTTCCACATCACCGAGGCCTTCTTCTCCTCGTCGGTGAAAAGCCCGGCGGCGTGGGCCGGGCGGCTGTCGGGCAGCGCCCGCAGGCGCGGCACCCGCTCGTCGCGGGCGAAATACTCCTCGAAATACGCCGCCTCCGCGTCCGGCCAGCGCTCGCCACGGAAGCACATCCGGTGCAGGTAGACGACGTGGTCATCGGGGGACGCGCCCGCGCCATGGGTCAGCAGGTTGCCCTTGATGCCGCATGCTTCGTCGACCAGGCCGCTGGCGTCCGGCCAGCGGGAATCGTCGAAGGCCGCCTCGTGCAGGGCCGCCAGGACGGCGTCGAACGCCTCGCGCTCGCTCATGCGGTGCCCCCGGCGCGCGGGCGTCGGGCAGCGACGATGCCTCGCGACGCGACCGCGTCGGGCGTGTCCATTCTCGAGAGCGTCGGCTGCAAGTTCAACTCGTGACGCATTTGCCGGGAAAAGAGTATGGCGGATTCCGCACGGCAAGGCGGAGAAATTTTTCGCCAAACCTATCAGTATTGATAGTGCCGATTTGTAGCGTGCTATTTTGCGGAGAATGAGATACAGTCCCGTCAATGACCGGCCGTCGCGACCGTTCGTGAACAGAGCGGACCGGCGGCCGCGAGTTGGGGAAGAGGGGTGTTGAAAATGCAAGGTTTAAGGGGGGTTTCTGCACTCGCCCGAGAGTTAAGCGAAGTGAGTCGATGAGTTGTTTAGGGCTTACACAGCGTACGGGCGATCTTCTCCGGCCCTGTGCCCCGGCCGCGCGGCCGGGGCGGCGTTTTCGGTTCCCGGCTTCCTGCGCCGCCGTCCGCGCATTGCGGCGTTGCTGCCGGCGGTCGCCGCCTGTTCCTGCACGCTCCTTGCGGCCGGCGCGGCGCTGGCGCAAACGCCCGCCGAACGGGTTCGAGCCTCCCCAGGAGCCGATCCCGGGCAGGTCGAGCGGTACCTGAAGGCGCCGGCCGCGCCGCGATTTCCTCGCAACGGCCCGGTCGTCAACGGCGACTTCCGTGTGCCGCCGGACGAGGCCGGAGAGTTGAGCCTGGTGCTGGGCAGCGTGGCCGTCGAGGGCTCGACGGTGTATTCGGACGAGGAGCTGGCGTCCCTGTACGAGGACCGGCTCGGGCGGAAAATCGCGCTGGCCGAGGTGTTCGGGATCGCCGACGCGATCACGGCCAGATACCGCAATGACGGCTACATCCTGTCGCGCGCGATTCTGCCGCCGCAGACGATCGAGGACGGTGCGGTCACGATCCGGATCGTCGAGGGCTATATCGACGAAGTCCGGATCGAGGGCGAGGTGCGCGGGGAGCGGGCGCTGCTGGACGCCTATGCGGCCAGGATCATGAATTCGCGGCCGCTGTCCATCGGGGACCTGGAGCGGTTACCTGCTGCTTATCGACGATCTGCCCGGGATCTCGTCGGAGGCGGTTCTGAATCCGGCGAAGGACACGCCGGGCGCTGCGGACCTGGTCATTCTCGTGGAGGAGGATGCGGAGGACGGCTTCGTCCGTCTCGACAACCGCGGCACGAGGTTCAACGGCCCCGCCCGGCTCTGGCTCGGAGCCGGCCTGAACTCCCTTGCCGGGGCCCATGAGAGAACGGCGGCGAGATTCGTCACCGCCGACCGGCTCAAGCGGGAATTGGTCTATCTGGAGGTCGGCCATGAGCGCCAGGTCGGCACGGAAGGCGACAAGCTGCACCTGTCGTTCACCCATACGGATTCGGAGCCCGGCCATACGCTCCGGGACCTGAACATCGAAAGCGTGTCCCGGTCCTTCAGTGTAGGCT
>JAPOZD010000150.1 GCA_026706245.1 Alphaproteobacteria bacterium | reverse complement strand
GGTCGATTTCGCGAAGTTCATCGAGATGAACGCATCCGGCGGCCGGACCCATATCGCGCGCTGGCAGGCGGAGGTGGCGGTGCGGCCCAGCATCCGCGGGACCGAATAGTCGTCGGCCGCCCGATTTCTTCCCGCCGGTAGCCTAAGCTTCGGTGCGCTCCCGGTCGGCGGCGAATGCGAGACAGGCGCGGATATCCTCTTCGACGAGATACGGGAAGTCTTCGAGGATTTCCGGGACAGTCATGCCTGAGGCGAGATAGTCGAGGACATCGTAAACGGTGATCCGCATGCCCCGGATGCAGGGTTGGCCGCCGCGTTTGCCGGGCTCGATGGTAATACGGCCGTCATAGTCCGCCACTGCCGGTACCTCCCGCCGCTACCCGCCGCTCGCTCGGTCGGGACACAGGGTGCGCCTCCTGAGTCTAGCAAACCGGCCCGGCATCCGCGAGACTGCGCAGCCGACCTCGACAGGGACAGTTCGGCGCGCCATGCTCGCATCCCATGACCGGCGCGTCCTTCATCCGCACCGTGCCCGAGGGCGACGACCGGGAGCGGCTGGTCTGCGCCGATTGCGGGCATATCGCCTATGAGAACCCGAAAGTCGTGGTGGGCTCGGTCGCAACTCTCGACGACCGGCTGCTGCTCTGCCGCCGCGCCATAGAGCCGCGCAAGGGCTTCTGGACCCTGCCTGCGGGCTATCTGGAACTGCACGAAACGCCGGAGGACGGGGCGAAGCGCGAGGCGGTCGAGGAAGCCTGCGCCGCCATCGAGATCGACCGGCTGCTCGCCGTCTTCTCCATCCCGCGCCTCTCGCAGGTGCAACTCATCTTCCGCGCGCGCCTCGCCTCGCCCGAGATCGCGCCCGGCCCGGAGAGCACGGATGTCCGGCTTGCACGGTGGGAGGAGATTCCCTGGGACGAGATCGCCTTCCCGTCCGTGCGCTGGTCGCTCGACGCCTGGCGGCGAACGCTGGACCAAGTGGATTTCGCGCCCCTCGGCAACCCGCCCGGAGAAACCGGCGACATGCGCGCCGGCAGACCGGATCACACGTAGGGGATCACCTTCTCCATCGTGGTCCGCATGGACGCCTCGACATGCTCGATCGGCAGGCCGCCGAGCGTGCTCCAGAGCGCGAACTCGGTGATGCCGAGGCGGTCGCGCAGCTCCCTGAGCCGCGCAATGCACTCCTCCGGATCGCCGGCGATGCAGGCGCCGAACTCGTGCAGCTTCTCGAAATTGAGATAGCCCATCTCGCGGGTCTTCAGCCCCTCCGTCATAGTGAGCTCATAGCCCCTGACCGGCTTGAAGCTCCCCGTCTGCGAGAGCTGGTTGCTGGCGACCTTGTTGTAGAACCACTGCACGCGCTCGCCGAAAATCTCGCGCGCCGCCGCTCCGTCCTCGTGACAGAAATAGGGCATGAGCATCATGCGTTCGGCGGCCTTCGGGTCGCGGCCCCTGGCTTCGCAGGCCGACTCATAAACGGCGAGGTTCTCCTGCAGCTTCTCCACCCAGACTTCCCGGTAGGTGCGGTAGGTGAAGGGCGAGGCGAGCTGCAGGTGGTAGCCCTTCTCCGCCGCCTGGACGAAGCTCTCCGGCGAGATCGACGCCTGATAGACCGGCGGATGCGGCTGCTGGACCGGTTTCGGCAGGCATTCCACCGGATCGGGAATCGGCCAGTGGCGGCCGTCGGGCCGGCTCACCGTCTCGTTCGTCCAGGCGTCGAGCACGATATCGACGCCCTCGTTCATCATCTCGCGCGCTTCCGCCATCGGCACGCCGAGCCCCACGAATTCGTGCGGCTGGTAGGCCCGCCCGACGCCGAACAGCAGCCGCCCGTGGCTCAATATGTCGATCAGCGCGAAGTCCGAGGCGGTCCGGAGCGGATGGTTGAAGGGGATCGCGACCACGGCCGTGCCGATCCTGATCCGCTTCGTGCGCTGGGCGACGGCGGCGGCATAGACCTGGGTCGAGGTGACGACGCCATAGGTCGAGAACAGGTGCTCCGCCAGCCAGACGGTGTCGTAGCCGAGTTCCTCCGCCTTCACGAAATAGTCGAGGTCCTCGTCGAACGCCTCCACCCGCCGGGATTGGTCCGGCATCTGGCTCAGGCTGAAGACGGCCCATTTCATCGCATATCGCCTCCGGGCTGCGTGAGGGCCGCAAGCTGGCCCACATCTGCGACCGACTCAAGCCGGTCCACAAGTTCGATCAGTCGTTCGCCCGCCTGCGGGTCGAGCCCGGCCCAGGCCCAGTTGCCCCGGAACTTGGCAAGATGCTGCGCGCGGGTGAGCGGCCTGGCCGGCCCGCCGGGTACGTCCGCGACGCGCCGAGAGAGGCGCCGCCCGTCCCGGAGCGCGATCTCGACGGCGACCGGGGCAAGCGCGTTCGGGTCGGGATTGCCGTCCGTCTCCACGCGCACGCGCCCGGCGAATTCCTGGCTTGCCCTGTCTGCGAGCATCTCCGGCGTGAAGTCCTCATGGCCGAGATCGCTGCCGAGCAGGATCCGCGCCGTCGTCCAGCGGACCGAAAGCCGCGCCTGGTTGACGGCCAGTTCGCCCCGGACCTCGCGGCCCACAAGCTGCTCCACCAGCGGCGTCACGATCAACAGGACATCGGCCACGTCGCTCGCGGCAATGCCGTGCTCCGCCCGGAGCGCGAGCAGCGCCTCGACCACGCCATGTGTCGCGCGGCCGCTCGGCCAGGGCTTGTGCGCCGTCTCGGCGATGCGCCAGACCCGGCCCAGTTCCGCCAGGATCGGCCGGATGTCGTGTTCGCCCTCGATGAGTTCCAGATAGCCGTGCTCGCCCTCGATGCTGCCCTGCGGCCCCGGCAGGCCGGCGCGGGCCATATCGACCGCCGCGATGGCATTGCGGGCGCCGAAGCCCACCTGCATGCCGAGCAGGGGCGAGCCCTCGCCATGCGCCTGCATCGTGCCGGAGACCTGCCCGAGCGCGATGCCGAAGGCGTGCGCCACCGTTTCCTCGTCAAGGCCGGCAAGCTTCGCGCAGGCCGCCGTCCCGCCGAAGGTGCCGGCCGTCGCCGGGCGGAAGAACCGCAGCCCGGCTTTCGACGCGAGGCCGAGCCCCGCCGCAATGTCCGCACCGACGGCCACCGCCTCGACCAGCCGGCGGCCGGAAACGCCGCCCTCGCGCTCGGCGAACGCCATGGCGGCCGGGAACAGCACCGCCATGGTGTGCACCACCGCGCCTTCGTGGACGCAATCGTATTCCGAGTTGTGAAGCTGGTAGGCGTTGAGCGCCGCCGCGGCCGGAGCCGGCAGCACCTCGGTCGTCGCCCAGACCCGCGCCTCGGCCGGCGGGCCGGCCAGCACGCGGCGCCACCCGGCGGTAAACGGGCCGCGGGAGCCCGCCGCCGCCACG
>JAPOZD010000294.1 GCA_026706245.1 Alphaproteobacteria bacterium | reverse complement strand
GATCTTCGCGAGGTCGGCCTTGAAGGCGCGCTCGTAGGCGGCGAAGAAGTCCGGACGGCAGGAGGGCGAGACGAACCAGTAGCCGACAGCCATCGGCGTCGGCAGGCAGACCTGGAAGCGGACGCCGGCCGGCAGGGTCCCGGCATCGCGCATGGCGGTGAAGCGGGCGTAGGAGCGGGCGGCCTCCGGTGCATAGCCCGGATCGAACTCGACCGTCGCCGGATCGACGCCTTCCCGGAAACGGAGTAACTCCCACTCGCGGATCAGCTTGCCGTCCCACTGGTGGATCCGCGCCTTGTCCTCATCGTGGGCCACTTCCATCGCCGGATGCGCCGCGACCTTGGCCCGCTGCCAGAAGATCCAGCGCGCCCGCTCGCCGGTCTCGCCGTCCGGAATCCGCCTGAGATGGCGCCCAAGCCGGCTGCCGATCTGCGAAAAGGCCGTGTCGGCATCGGGGTAGGGCAGGCTGCCGACGAGATGGGCGCAGGTGAGCGGCATGGCGGGACCTCCCCTGTATCCGGACGCTGCCATGGTACAATGACGGCGGCCAAAGCCAACAGGCGTGGAACGGGAGGGGCAAAGTGACATTCGACTGGCGTTCGGCGGACGACGCGGTGCTGGAAGCGCATTTCAATCCGCGCGCCGCCGTGGGCGACGAGGCGGTTGAGGCCCATCTGGGCGAATATCTGGCGGCGGCCGAAGCAGCGCGCGAGACATGGCCGGGGACATATGACATCGCCTACGGGTCCGGGCCGCGCGAGGCGCTGGACCTGCACCGGCCCGCTTCGGAAGCGAATGGCGCGCTGTTCATGTTCATCCACGGCGGCTACTGGAGGCGGTTCTCCAAGGCGGACCACAGCTTCGCCGTCGGCGGTTTCGTCAAGCGCGGCGCGACCGTCGCCAATGTCGATTACGACCTCTGCCCGGATGTGACCTTGGATGACATCGTGGCGCAGATGAAGGCGTGCCTCGCCTTCGTGCATGCCCATGCCGGGGAGTGGGGCTGCGACCCGGTGCGGCTCTTCGTCGGCGGGCATTCGGCGGGGGCGCATCTGACCGCCATGCTGCTGGCGGACCCGGCCTCGGCGGCGCTCATCGCGGGCGCGCACTGCATGAGCGGCATCTACGAGACGCCGGTCGTGCGGCGCATCTCGGTGAACGAGGAGGTGCGGCTCGACGAGGCCATGGCGGCGCGCAACAATGTCTTCTCCCACCCGCCGGCAAGGCCCGTGCCGATGGTCGTCTCGGTCGGTGGCGAGGAGCCGGCCGGCTGGCAGGCACAGAGCGCGGGCTATGCCGGCATCGCCGAAGCCGCCGGCTGTGCGGTCCAGCGCGTGACCGTGCCCGGCGCCAACCATTTCTCGATGCTCTTCGACGCCGTGAACGCAGGCGGCAGGTCTTTCGAGGCGTTCGCGGCGAAAATGTAAGCGGGTGCGGCACTCGGTGTCCGAGGGCGCTGCCTCGTCCTTCTTCCCGTTGTGCCCCCATATCGTCATGCCCGGACTTGTTCCGGGCATCTCCCTCGGCCGCTTCCGCCGGACGGCCGCATGGATACCCGGAACAAGTCCGGGTATGACGGAGGGGATGCGTTCGGGCATGACGGAGGGGACCGTTGGCATCAGAACACCCCGCCCATCCGCCTGATCCGCGCTCGCACTTCGTCGGCGGAGACGCCGGCCTCGCGCAGGCTTTGCAGGGTCAGCGCGCGGTCGCGCTTGGCGAGGCGGCGGCCGCTCGGGTCGGTCAGCACCGGATGGTGTTCGTAATCCGGCGCGGGCAGGCCGAGCAGCCGCTGCAGGCGGTTCTGGACCGGCACGGCGAAGGCGAGGTCCCCGCCGCGCGTCACCAGGGTCACGCCCTGCAGCGCGTCGTCCACCACGACGGCCAGATGGTAGCTCGTGCGGATGTCCTTGCGCGCGACCACCGTGTCGCCCTCTGTCAGCCGGAGCGCATAGGCGTCGCCCCGCGCCATGCGCGCCTCGCGCTCCGCTGTCGTCAGCGCCCGGCAGGTGCCGGGATAGGGCGGGCCCTCGGGGCCGTGCGGCGCGGTCGCCGCCGCCTCGATCTCCCGGCGGGTGCAGAAGCAGGGGTAGATCAGTCCGCGTCCCTCCAGCGAGGCCAGCGCCTCGGCATAGTCGTCCATGTGGTCGGACTGCCGGCGCACCGGCTCTTCCCATTCGAGGCCGAGCCAGGCGAGGTCCTCCAGTATGCCGGCCTCGAATTCCGGCCGGCAGCGGCTCCGGTCGATATCCTCGATCCGGACGAGGAAACGCCCGCCGGCCCTGGCCGCCCGGTCGGCGGCGAACAGCGCCGCATAGGCGTGGCCCAGATGCAGCCGGCCCGTCGGGCTCGGGGCGAAGCGGGTGACGGTAGCCATGGAAGGGTGACAAGACCCCGGCTTTGGGCTAGCCGTCAACGCCATGCGACTCGACGGCCCCCGGCATCCGCCCGCAACGGGCGCGGCGCCCGCCCGCATCGTGCTGCTGCTGCATGGCTACGGGGCGGACGGCGACGACCTGATCGGCCTGGCGCCCGCCTGGGCGCCGGCCATGCCCGACACGCTGTTCGTGTCGCCGCATGCGCCGTTTCCCTGCGAGGGCGCGCCGTTCGGCCGGCAGTGGTTCGGCCTCCACGGGCGCGGCGACGCCTTGCGGCTGGCGGGGCTGCGCGCCGCGTCGGCGATGGTCGATGGCTTCATCGACGACCTGCTGGCGGAAACCGGCCTCGCGCCTTCGGCGCTGACGCTCGCCGGCTTCAGCCAGGGGACCATGCTGGCGCTCCATGCCGGGCCCCGGCGCGCCGAGCCGCTGGCGGGCATTCTCGGCTATTCCGGCCGCCTGCTCGCCCCGGAACTGCTGGAGCGGGAAGCGCAGAGCCGGCCGCCGGTGGCGCTCGTCCACGGCGAGAGGGACGAGCTCGTGCCCTACGCCTCCATGGCCGAGGCGGCGGCGGCGATGGAGGGCGCCGGTTTCGCGGTCGAGACCCACGGCCGGCCGGGCCTCGGCCACGGCATCGACCCGGCCGGCGTGCAGGCCGGGCTCGCCTTCATGGCACGGCTCGCGGGGCGGTAGCGGCGCTGACGGCCGGCGCCCTCCGGGATTGTCATGGGATGTCATGTTTTGTCATGCGCCCCCGGCGGGGCCCCCTGCGATGTGTCATGCGATGTCATGATCTGCATGCGCGCGGCGCATGCCCTGTAGTCGTTTCTAGCATGAAGCTCCGCCCTCCTTTCCTCCGCCTCCGCTTGCGGGGGAGGAGTATTCGAGCATCGGGGCCGTTTCGCCGAAGTCCTGTCCCTCAGCATCCTGCATGTCGTTCCTTCATCGCGTTTCGTTCCATTTCGTTCCAATCCTCCTTCCGCCGGCCTGCCGGGCGGCGGGACCCTAATTCGCGCGTATCCTGCGCGGGCGGGCGCGCGTCGGCGCCGG
>JAPOZD010000446.1 GCA_026706245.1 Alphaproteobacteria bacterium | reverse complement strand
GAAATTCGGCGCCCGTTTCTCCAGATGCGCCGCCAGCCCCTCTTCGACTTCCGGCCCGGTAAATCCAAGCATTTCAAGCGCGGTGGAGGCGTCGTAGGCCGGTCCCATCTGGCGGTACCAGTTGTTCAGCGCATATTTGGTCCAGCGGATGGCGCTCGGCGCTCCGTTGGCGAGCTTGCGGGCGACTTCGAGCGCCTTGTCCTGCAGTTCGTCATCCTCGACGCAGAGCGACACAAGCCCGATCCGCTCCGCCTCCTCGCCGTAAACCGACTCGCAGAGCATCAGGTAGTATTTCGCTTTCGCCATGCCGCAGAGCAGCGGCCAGTTGATGACGGAATGGTCGCCGGCGGCGACGCCGAGCCGTGTGTGGCCGTCGATGATGCGCGCCGACTTGCCGGCGATGGAAATATCGCAGAGCAGCCCCGCGACCAGGCCGGCGCCGACGGCGACCCCGTTCAGCGCGGAAACGGTCGGCTTGCAGCAGTCGATGATGTTGCAAACGAGGTCGCGGGCTTCCTTCCAGGCGCGCACGCGGTCGTCGTAATTGTCGATGTTCTTGCGGATCATCGAGAAGTCGCCGCCGGACGAAAAGGCCCTGCCCTTGCCGGTCAGGATCACCGCCGAGACATCGCGGTCCTGGTCGATATCGCGCCAGATATAGGTCATGTCGCGATGGCCGTTGGAGTCGAGCGAGTTGTAGGTCTCGGGCTTGTTGAGGGTCAGGCGCAGAACGCGCTCCTCGGGCCAGTCGATCTCGAATGTCCGGCGGTAGTCGTCATAGCGGTCGCCCATCGGGGCCTTCCTCCTGCTGCGTCAGATTTCCATTGCGGCTTCGCGGTTCTCGCCCGCCGCGGGTTGCCGGTCAACTGCGCACGAGCGGCCTCAGAGGGCTGCCGCTTCCGCCGCTTCTCCCTCCATGGAAGCCAGTTCGCCGAGAGTAACTGGCCTGATCGGCGGACGTATGCGGAAACTGCCGACCTCTTCTACCGCGACACCCCGCTCATCGGCGATGACTTCGGTGGCGGCGAGCCCGCACATACGCCCCTGGCAGGGGCCCATGCCGACACGGGCGAAGGCCTTCAGCTGGTTGGGGCCCATCGCCCCGTCGCGGACCGCCCGGCGGATATCGCCGGCCGTGATGCTCTCGCACCGGCAGACCAGCGCCTCGTCCGCAGGCGAGGCGATGTGGGGCCGGAACAGGCGGTCGAGCAGAGGCCGCATGGCGCGCTCCCGGTCCAGCGCGGCGACCAGCCCTTCCGGGTCCACGCCCGCCGCCAACCTGGCCGCGACCCGCCCCGACAGGGCGGCCGCCCGTGCGCCGGCAATGCCGCCGGCGTCTCCTGCGACAAGCAGGGTCTCCTCCGCCGTTCGGCCCAGGGAGTCCGCGACGGGCGCCCAATGGCGTTGCTCCGGGCGCCAGCGATGCGCAAGGCCGGCTTGCCGCGAAAGATGCGTCTGCGGCACGACGCCTTCATGCAGCAGCAGCAGGTCGCAGGCGATCTCACCGCCATCGAACCGCACCGACTCTCCCGTTGCGGCGAGGCCGCTGACGCCCGACCGGAACTCGACGCCGGCGCGTCTCAGCCTGCGTTTCATCGCCACACCCCTGGCCAGGTCGCGCCAGCCGGCGAGCGCGCGCGGCAGGGCGGGCGCCGCGTCCAGATAGTCGGCGCTTTCCGTCGTCTCCAGCACCGCCGCCACCTCGGCTCCGGCGTCCACCAACTGGCAGCCGACGAGCAGCAGGAGCGGCCCCGATCCCGCGAGTATGATGCGGCCGGTCGGCACCAGGCCTGACGCCTTGAGCAACACCTGCGCTGCGCCCGCTCCCATCACGCCCGGCCGCTCGGCCCCGGGGATCGGCACCGGCCGCTCCATCGCGCCTGTTGCGATCAGCACGCAGCGGGCCGATAGCGTCGAAGCTGCGCCTTCCCGGCTGCAGGCGATCCGCGCGCCCGCATCGAGCCGCCAGACGGCGGTGTTCGGCCGGTAGTCGATGCGAGACTTCCGGAAGTCCGCCGCGAGCGCCCGTCCGGCTTCGTATTCCTCGCCCAGTATCGCGCAGAGACCCGGCCCGGCCCGCTCGATTCCGCGATAAATCTGCCCTCCCGGCTCGGGCTGGTCGTCCAGGACGGTAACGGAGAGGCCGTGCTCCGCCGCCTCCACCGCAGCCGCCATGCCAGCCGGGCCGGCGCCGACGATGGCGAGATCGACGCTCATGCCCCGGGTCCCGCGCCGTCCGTCCTGCGCGTGACGCGAAGGCCCTCGCGCACCGGCGTCATGCAGGCCTGGCGGTTCGGCTCGCCGTCGATCTCGACGAGGCATTCGAAACAGACGCCCATGGCGCACCAGGGCCCGCGCAGGCCGCCATCGACCGGCGCATTGCGGAACGCCGCGATGCCGGAGGCGAACATGGCCGCGGCAACGCTGTCTCCGGGCGCAGCAGAGACCGGTTTGCCGTCTATCTCTATCGTGACCGATGCCTCGCGCTCAGGCAGCCGCCGGAACATCGAACCTCCGCGCGCTGAAGGCTTCGAATCCGTCCGGCGCCCTGCCTTCGGCGATCCAGTCCGGCAGGCGGGCGGCGTGGACGGCGGCAAGCGTGACGCCGCTGTGCATGGTGGCGACGAAGGCGCCGGGATGGCTCTCCGACTCGTCGTAGATCGGGCAGCGGTCAGGCGGGATGACCCTGAGCGCCGCCCAGCTCCGCACCAGCCTCAGCCGCTCCAGCGCCGGAAGGGCGCGGATGGCCCGCCGGGCGAGCCCGCGCGCCGCTTCCAGCGTGGTGCCGGTGTCGAAGCCGACGCTCTCCTGCGTCGCGCCGATCATGACCGTCCCTTCCGCCGTCTGGCGGAGATTGCCCATCGGCATCGGCATGAACCGTTCCGTCCTCTCGGTCACCAGCACCTGGCCGCGTTCCGGCACGGTCGGCACATTCAGGCCGACCTGCGCCGCCAGCGGCGGAATGCCGTTGCCGGCCGCCAGCAGCAGTTTCGGGGCCTCGAATGCGCCGGCGTCCGTCTCTACCCGGAAGCCCTGCGCGATTCCGTGAACCCGCGCGCCCGACAGGTAGCGCCCGCCTCTCGCCTGGAAGCCGGCATGGAGCGCGCGTAACAGGTAGAGCGGCCCGCAATGGCCGTCCCTTTCCGAGAAGGATGCGCCGACGACCTCCTGCCCGAAACGGACGCTCGGGGCCATCCGCTCCAGTTCGGCGCGTTCGACCATCCGGGCGTGGTAGCCGCCGCCCTGCGCCACCATGGCCTCGTTGAGCCGCCGCTGCGCCTCCCATTCCCCGTCGCCGAGGCACAGGATCGCGCCGCCCGGCCGCTCATGGTGGATGTCGATGCCCGTCAGGCCTGCAAGCTCCCCGGCAAAACCGGCATAGCGGTCCGCCGATTCCTGCGACCACTCCTGGTAGCGCTGGAGGCCGTATCCCTTGGTCTGGACCCAGACGAGCGCGAAATTGGCCCGAGCCGCCTGGAA
>JAPOZD010000358.1 GCA_026706245.1 Alphaproteobacteria bacterium | reverse complement strand
AGGAGCTGGCGCAGGTGCGAGAGCTGGGCGCGGCCGGCGCGGTGGCGTTCGGCGAGGGCGCGGTCGTCCGGTGGCGGCGGCCCGGCGCCCATGTCTTCGGCATAGGCCAGGGCGAGGGCTTCGGCGGCGGGCGCCAGCCCTGCGGCCAGCTTTGCCGCCAGTTGGGGGCGGGGGTCGGTTGCGGTCATCCATGTCTCCTTGCCGGTCCGGGAGCGGCGGTCCCTTTGCCGCGCGTATCCTGCGCGGGCGCGGGCGCGTGTCGGCGCCGGCGCGGTTCGCATGCCTGATTGCGCGTGCGAGGCGCAGGACGCACCTCTCCTGTCGGCTGAATCGGGGGTTTTCAGAAACGGCGCCGCCCGGCCGCGCAGCACCCGGGGAGGCGGCTCCGGAGTCCGCCTCCCACGGGACCATCATATCACAATCGGCCAGATGTCAAGCCCATACAGGGAACAAAATTGATAAATATCGGAAATTGTTCATGTTTCGGCAAGGATGGACCGACAAGCATCTTTCGTCGTCCCGGAAGGCGCGTCAGCAGCCTGCCCCGGACCCCGATCCGGGACCTCTCGCGACGCCCGTTACCCCTTGTGGCGCGAGGCCCCGGCTCGCGGGCCGGGGCGACGGCGGGGCAGCATTCCTCGTGAGTCGCAACCGACCCCCGCCGGCATGATTCGAAGCCCGCCGGTTTTCCGGCTTCACTTCAGGTCGCGCGCGCGTTCCCGGAGGACGAACTTCTGCACTTTTCCGGTGGAGGTCTTGGGCAGAGGGCCGAAGACGACATGGCGCGGGGCCTTGAAACGGGCCATGTTGTCCCGGCAGAAGGCGATGACCTCCGCTTCCGTCGCCTCTGCGCCCGAAAGCGTCTCGACGAAGGCGCAGGGAGTCTCGCCCCATTTCCCGTCCGGCCTGGCGACGACCGCGGCTTCCAGCACCGCCGGGTGCCTGTAAAGGACCTGTTCCACCTCGACGGACGAGATGTTCTCCCCGCCGGAAATGATGATGTCCTTAGACCGGTCCTTGAGCGCGATATAACCGTCCTCGTGCATGACGCCGAGATCGCCGGTGTGGAACCAGCCGCCGGCAAACGCTTCCCCACTCGCGTCTTCGTTCTTCAGATAACCCTTCATCACGACGTTGCCGCGCATCATCACCTCGCCGATGGTCTCTCCATCGCGCGGGGTCTCGGCCATCGTCTCGGGGTCCATTACGGTCAAGCCCTCGAGAACCGGATAGCGAACGCCCTGCCGCGCCTTCAGGGCCGCGCGGTCGGCGCCGGGCAGCGCATCCCAGTCCCTGTTCCAGGCCGAGACGACGGCGGGACCGTAGCATTCTGTCAGGCCGTAGGTGTGGGTGATGTCGAAGCCCATCGCCTCCATGCCCTCCAGCGTGGAGGGCGGCGGTGGGGCGGCGGCGGTCATTACCTGCACGCGATGGCTGAAGCCGCGCCTGTCCTCTTCCGGCGCGTGCAGCAGCATGTTGAGCACGATGGGCGCCCCGCAGAAATGCGTCACGCCTTCGGTCGCAATCGCGTCGAAAATCCCCTTCGCCTCCACGCGTCGGAGGCAGACATGCGTGCCGGCCTGGGCGGTGATCGTCCAGGGGAAGCACCAGCCGTTGCAGTGGAACATCGGCAGCGTCCAGAGATAGACCGGATGGAGCTGCATCTGCCACGCCATGGTGTTGCCGGTCGCGTTCAGCCAGGCGCCGCGATGGTGATAGACCACGCCCTTCGGATTGCCTGTTGTGCCGGAGGTGTAGTTCAGCGAGATCGCGTCCCACTCGTTCGGCGGCGGCGCGTAGGCGAAACCGGGGTCGCCCTCGGCCAGAAACGCTTCGTAATCGAGGCTGCCGATCCGGTCTCCCGGCCCGTCATATTCCGGGTCGTCGATATCCACGGTCAGGATATCCCGCCCGAGCCCGGCCAGCGCCTGCCGGACTATTCCGGAGAATTCCCGGTCAACCAGAATGGCTTTCGCCTCGCCATGACCCAGCATGAAGGCGATGGATGCCGCGTCGAGGCGGATATTCAGCGTGTTCAGCACGGCGCCCGTCATGGGCACGCCGAAATGGCATTCCAGCATTTCCGGCGTGTTCGCGGCCATGACGGCCACGGTATCGCCCTTGCCGATGCCCCGCCCGGCAAGCGCGCCCGCCAGCCTGTGGCAGCGTTCGCGCGTCTCTCTCCACACAAACCGGCGCCTTCCATGCACGACCGACGGATGCTCCGGGAAAACCCAGGCGGTGCGTTGCAGGAATGAAAGCGGCGTCAGCGGCTCGTAGTTTGCGTTCTGCCGGTCGAGGCCCCGGTCATAGGCGCTCATGGCAGAATTAGTATCCCTCGCGCTCCAGACGCTTGCGCATCATCTTGCGATGGCGGCGGACGGCTTCCGCCTGTTCCCTTGCGCGCTTTTCGGAAGGCTTTTCATAAGAGCGGCGCAATTTCATTTCCCGAAAAATGCCTTCGCGCTGCATTTTCTTCTTCAGCGCCCTTAGCGCCTGATCGACATTGTTGTCACGAACGGTAACATGCACGGGTGCTCACTGCTCCTTTGGCTTCAGTTGGAAGGGGCGGGTTTATAGCACGGGCAATGGCATTGCAGAAGGCCGGTCCGGCATGCGCCATGAGCCGGCCGCCGGGGCAGGTGCATCATGGTTGAACAGGAGAGCAGGGAACGCCTGCGCGAGCTCGTGGTGGAGGCGGCTCTGCCGCATGTCGCTTTCGACGGCTGGACCATGGCTGCGCTTCGCGCCGGGGCCGGGGCCGCCGGTCTCGACGAGAGCGAGGCCGCGGTGCTTTTCCCCCGGGGGCCGATGGAGGCCATCGAAGTGCATATGGCGCTCGCCGACCGGCACATGGTCGAGGACGTTTCGGCGCTCGATCCCCCGCCGGCGGGCGCGGCGGCGGCCGTCCGGGCGGCGCTGCGCGCGCGGCTGGAGCAGAATGCGCCGCATCGCGAGGCCATCCGGCGGGCTGCGGCGCGGCTCGCCCTTCCGCACAACGCGCCGCTGGCGTTGAGGTCGCTCTACCGCACGGTGGACGCGGTCTGGCTGCTGGCCGACGACCGGAGCACGGACTTCAGCTACTACACGAAGCGCGCGACCCTGGCGGGCATTTACGCGGCGGTCCTCCAGGTCTGGTTGAACGACCGGTCCGAGGATCTGGAGGCGACCTGGGCGTTCCTCGACCGCCGGCTCGAGGACGCGGCGCGCATCGGCAAGGCGCGGGGGCGGCTGCAGCGATGCGGCCGGCTGCTGCCGCGCTTCCGGGTCTTTTCACCGCGATTTCGGTAAGAGGCGGTTCACATGCCCCATCTTGCGGCCGGGGCGGATATCGCGTTTCCCGTAGAGGTGCAGGCGGGCTCCCGGCTCGGCGCATCGGCCCAGAACGGCGACGCCTGCCCCGCCTCGCCGTTCGGGTCCTCCCATGCCAGCAGGCCCCACGCGGCCGCCTCCCGGTCGGCCGCCGTCTGCCCCCGCAGCG
>JAPOZD010000320.1 GCA_026706245.1 Alphaproteobacteria bacterium | reverse complement strand
CCGGGCGTCATGCTGGCGCGCTCCGTCACAGCCTATATCCATCGCTATGCCGTGCTGCCGGGCAGCCGTGCGGTCTTTCTCGCCAATGACGACGCCGTCTATGCCGCCGCTTGCGAATTCGCCCGGCATGGCGGCGAAGTCGCGGCGCTTGTCGATCTGCGTGCGGACAGCGCAGCGGACGCGAACGGCCTGCCGGTGCTGCGCGGCGCCGTTCCCTTGCGAACCCTCGGGCGCCGCGCCGTAACCGGGATCGAGATCGAGTCGGAGGGGGCCAGGCGGCGGATCGCCTGCGACCTGATTGCCATGGGCGGCGGCTGGAATCCGGCGGTGCATCTCTTCAGCCAATCCCGCGGGATGCTGCGCTGGGACGACGGCTTGCAGACATTCGTTCCCGGCCGTTCGGCGCAGGCGGAACGGTCTGCCGGCGCGGCGGCCGGCCGGTTCGACCTCGAAGGCTGCATTGCGGAGGGAGCGGAGGCAGGCGCCGCCTTCGCCCGCGAACTGGGCTTCGACGCGCCCGAGCCGCCGGCCTTGCCGGCGTGTCCGCCCGCCCGGCCGGGCGCGGCGCCCGCGCCGCCGAAGGGCCGGGGCAAGGCCTTCGTCGATTTCCAGAACGATGTGACCGCCTCCGATGTCGCCCTCGCGAGGCAGGAAGGCATGCATTCGGTCGAGCATCTGAAGCGCTGGACGACCCTTGGCATGGCGACCGACCAGGGCAAGACCTCCAACATCAACGGGCTCACGCTGATGGCGGCCGGGCTGGGAAGGCCGCCGGCGGAAGTCGGCCATACCACGTTCCGCCCGCCCTACACGCCGGTGCCCTTCGGCGCGCTGGCGGGGCGAAATGTGGGCGCGCTTGCCGATCCCGTGCGCCGCACGCCGATGCAGGACTGGCAGGAGGTCAACGGGGCCGTCTTCGAGCCGGTCGGCCAGTGGCTTCGGGCGCGCTACTACCCGAGCGGCGGCGAGACCATGCGCGAGGCGGTAACGCGCGAGTGCCGCGCCGTGCGCGAGGCCGCCGGCATTCTCGATGCCTCCACGCTCGGCAAGATCGACATTCGCGGCCCCGACGCGGCCGAGTTCCTGAACCGCATCTACACGAACGGCTGGAAGACGCTGGCCGTCGGACGCTGCCGCTACGGGCTGATGCTCGGCGAGGACAGCATGGTGTTCGACGACGGGGTCACGACCCGGACCGGCGAGCACCGTTACCTGATGACCACGACCAGCGGCAATGCCGCCGCCGTTCTGGAATGGCTGGAGGAATGGCTCCAGACCGAGTGGCCGGAGCTCCGGGTTTATTGCACCTCGGTGACCGAGCAATGGGGCACGATTACCGTGTCGGGGCCGCTCGCGCGGTCGCTGCTTGAACCTCTCGTCGAGGATATCGACCTGGACCCGGCGGCGTTCCCCTTCATGTCCATGCGCGAGGGCCGGATCGGCGGCGCGCCGGGCCGCATCTTCCGCATCGCGTTTACCGGGGAGCTCTCCTACGAGGTGAACCTGCCCTGGCGGCAGGCTGTGCCGGTTTGGGAGAGGTTGGCGGAAGCGGGCGCCGTGCCCTACGGCACCGAGGCAATGCATGTGCTGAGAGCCGAAAAGGGCTTCATCGTCGTCGGCCACGAGACCGACGGCACGGTGACGCCGGTCGATCTCGGCATGGAACGGATGGTGTCATCCCGCAAGGATTTCATCGGCCGGCGTTCCCTGGCTCGCCCGGACAGCCAACGGCCGGACCGCAAGCAGCTGGTCGGGCTGCTGCCGGAGGACCCCTCGGAGGTGCTTCAGGAGGGGGCGCAGATTATCGAGGCGCCGCGCGGGACCCCGCCCGTGCCGATGCTGGGCCATGTGACCTCCAGCTACTGGAGCGCGGCAATGGGGCGCGGCTTCGCGCTGGCGCTCGTCAAGGGCGGCCGGTCGCGCCACGGCGACCGGGTCTGGGTCTCGGCCACGACGGGCGAGAGCCGGGTGCAGATCGTCGATCCGGTCTTCTATGACCGCGAAGGGGCGCGGCTCGATGGCTGAACTGCGCGAGATCGACGACCTCAGCCTGACGATATTGCGGGGCGGCGGGCCGGAATTTCATGCCGCCGTCTCCGGAGTGCTGGGCTCCGGTCTGCCTGAGACGCCGAACACGACGGAAATGGGACGGGCCTTGTGGCTCGGCCCCGACGAATGGCTTGTCGTATCGGACGCGGACCCGGCCGGCGCGCTGGAGGAGGCGCTTGAGGGACAGCATTGCGCCATCGTCGATGTAAGCGAGGCCCGCGCGGTTCTCGAGCTCTCCGGCTCCGGCGTGATGGAGGTCCTGGCTTCGGGCTGCCGGCTAGATCTCGACGCGCTTCGGCCCGGCTCCTGCGCTCAGACGGCGCTGGCGCGCGCGCATGTGCTGCTGGAGCCGTCCGAGGACGGGGTCTGGCGCCTCTATGTCGGCCGCTCCTTCCTGGCCTATGCGCGCGCCTGGCTCGAGGACGCCATCGCGTTGCAGGCTACGCCCTCGTCTCCCTGATCCAGCCGTTTTCGAAGACCGGGCCGTCGCAGCCGGCAAAGCGGGCAATGCGGTCGAGCTCGCGCCCGATGCGCTCCATCCGTCCCTTGCCGAGGCGCGCGCCCCGCTCCGGCCACAGCGCGCTGACGCGCAGCCGGCCTTCCTTGCGCCGCATGTCGATGCGCCCGATCAGCCGGGCGCCTTCCAGCAGCGGGAAGACGTAGTAGCCGTATTCGCGCTTTGCCTCCGGCACGAAGATTTCGATGCGGAAACGGAAGCCGAAAAGCCACTCTGCCCGCCTGCGGTCGCGCAGCAGGGGATCGAACGGGCTCAGCACTCGTACGCCGCCCGGAGGCTCAGGTGCCCGCTCCGCTTGCTCGTCTGCGTCCGGCCGCGCGAGCAGCCGGCGTATCTGGCCGGGCCGGGCGCCTTCCACTTCGACCTCGACCAGCGTGTCGGCATGCTGCCTGGCGCACCAGGCGCGCGCCTCCACGAGCGAAGCCGTGTCCCAGAACGACGCGATCTCCCGGGGCGTGGCAAAGCCGAGCCGGTCGAGCGCGCTCCTGCAGGCCCAATCGAGCGTTTCCTCCTCGCTCGGCTCGATGGACAGGAAAGCCTCGGGTACCACCCGCTCGGCAAGGTCGAAGACCTTCTGGAAGCCTTCGCGCCGGGCGATGGCGAGCGCACCGGTGCGCCAGAGGAACTCCAGCGCGGTCTTGGAGGGGTGCCAGTCCCACCAGCCGGCTTCCGTCCGCTGTCGGTTGCCGCCGAATTCGCGCGCCATGACGGGACCCGAGTCGCGGATGCGCTCCAGCACGTCGTCGAACCGCTCCTCGAACCCGGCCCGGCGCCATTTCCGCCAGCGCGCGCGCAGCATTTCGGCATCGCGGCGGAAGCGCAGCCGCCAGTAGGGATAGAACGACATGGGGATGACCGAAGCATCGTGGGTCCAGTGCTCGAACAGGGCCCGCCGCCGTTCCAGCAGGTTGTCGAGC
>JAPOZD010000408.1 GCA_026706245.1 Alphaproteobacteria bacterium | reverse complement strand
CACCACACGCTCAACACCGCGCTGATGGGCGGCGCGGCCCTCGCGCAATGGGGCGCTGGCCGGATTGTCGGGCTGTTCCCGGCCGACACGCCCGAACGACCCCCGCGACGACATCATCAGCGCGCTGGCCCAGGCCGAGGACGGCGGCGAGCGGCTGAGCGGGCGCGAGATGCTGAACATCCTGCGGGTCCTGCTGGTCGGCGGCAACGAGACCACCACCAACCTGATCGGCAACGGCATGCTGGCGCTGCTCGACAACCCGGACCAGCTCGCCCGGCTGCGCGCCGACCCGGATCTCGTCCCTGGCGCCGTCGAGGAGCTGCTGCGCTTCGATTCCCCGGCGCAGACCACCTTCCGGCGCGCGCTCACCGACTGCGCGCTGAACGGGTTCGAGGTCCGCGCGCGCGACAACGTCGCCGTCCTGATCGGCGCCGCCAACCGGGACCCGGACGTGTTCGAGGAGCCCGACCGGCTGGATGTCGGCCGTGCGCACAACCCCCACCTCTCGCTCGGGCGCGGCATCCACCACTGCCTCGGTGCGCCGCTCGCGCGCCTCGAGGGAAGGATCGCGTTCGAGATGCTGCTGGAGCGCTTCGCGCGGATCGACCTCATCGGCGGGCGCCCGAGGTTCCACAACGGCATCGTGCTGCGCGGCCTCCGGTCCCTGCCGCTGCGCTGCCGCTCGTAGCCCATCGCCGCGCTCGCCATCGACGGCGACCCACGTCGTCTGATCGTCGGTGGGAGGGCGGTCGTCCCCGCCGCCGCGAAGCACGAGTTTCTGCACATGCTTGCGCTCGACGCGAGGCGGCCGGTGTCCTCCGACACTTGTGGGGCCGCACACTCCCGGCGCCGCTCAGGCCCGCTGTTGGTGCCGGGCCAGCTGCGCCGCCCCGCTGCGCCGCGGCAGCAGGCGCTCGCCGTAACGGTTGACCATGGCGGTGGACTTCCACCGCCCGGCCTGGAGGATCGCCGGAAGCTCGATGCCGGCGGCGATCATGTCCTGCGCCGCGCCGACCCGCGCGCTGTGCCCGGAGAGTCCCTCGACCACCGCCGCCGGCTGTCCGGCGTCGCGGGCCATCGCCTTGAAGATGCGCGCCACCTGGCCCGGCGGGAGGGCTCCGCCGACCCGCCCACCCTTGCCGACGGAGCGGAACAGGAATCCCTTCGCGATGCCGCCGCGCCCGCACCAGCGGCGCACCAGCTTCAGGCTGTCCGGCCCGACCCAGACGATCGCGCCCCCGCCTTCGCCGTCGGTCTTGGAGCGGCGCACCAGCAGGGTGGCATCGCCGCCCACTTCTTCAAGCAGGTCAGCGACTTGCAGGGACGCCAGCTCCGCCCGGCGGAGCATCGTGTCGTAGGCGACGGCGAGCAGCGCCCGGTTGCGGTCGTCGATCAGCCTGGCGCCGGCGGCCTCCAGCAGGCGCCGGCGCAGCGGCCAGGTCAGCCCGTGCGCCTGGTCCTGTCGGCGCCCCTTGCCGCGGTGCATGCGCTTGAGCGCCAGGCGCACCGGCGGGCTCTTGAGCGCCGCCTCGCAACCCAGCGCGCGGTGGGCGAGGCGGATGCTGGCGACGTAACGCCGCACCGTGGCCGGCGCCCGGGCTTCCGCCATGGCGTCGACGAAGGCGGCGACCGTCTCCGGCGTCGCCGGGAGCGCCCTCTTCCCGTGCTCGGCGCACCACCCGGCGTAGATCGCCAGGTCGGACTTCACGGCCCGCTCGGTGTTGCCGCTGAACGCGCTCCGGGCGGCCCGGACGAAGTGTCCGAACTGCTCGGCGAGCGCAGGCTCGCGGTCGGTGCCTGTCGCCCCCGAAA
The DNA here is from genome assembly GCA_026706245.1 of Alphaproteobacteria bacterium. Taxonomy (GTDB): domain Bacteria; phylum Pseudomonadota; class Alphaproteobacteria; order Bin95; family Bin95; genus Bin95. Next base: position 1,681 of record JAPOZD010000408.1, on the reverse strand, counting down.
GGCCGAACGGGGGTTCGGGATACATCCGCGGGCCTCCGGGCCATCCCAAGACAACCCGCCGGATTACGCCCGATAACGAAAGTTATCGTGCGCAAAACGGGCGGCGGCCGATCGGTCGCGCGCTGCCCGGATAGCCGCGCAAACGACTGGTATTCCATGTGGTTCCGGCGCCGTGCGACCCTTCCCGCGCCTGCGGGTCCGTTCCGCTGCCCGATTGCCTGCGCCTGGGACGCTCATTGCCCGGTTCCCCGCGTCTCGCCGGGGGCGCCTCCGCCGCGCCGGCGCGAAACCGCACTGTAGGGCGCTGTCCGGGACTGCGCGTCCCCAACCTGAGGGAGAAGCGGGAAGGATCTGCGCAACGTTTCCGCGAATTGCGCGAGGACGGATGCCTTCAGCGCCGCCCTGGGGCCGCTGCCGACATCGGCGTCCACGGACGTGGTGAGGACGCGTTGACGATGGCGGTCTTCAGGTTATGAGTTATCTTGTCCAAGTAGGTGGCCGATTTCCTGTTTTTTCCTCTATTTCAGCGCGTTATCGCCCTTCCCTTGCTCCATAGACAGCCCCTGGCGTGCACACAAGAGGCCAGAACGGCCCTCACGCGACTCTCTTGACGGCCTATTTCCGAGAAGTTTTTCAGGCGTGAAGAACGCCCCTAACCCATTGGATTAGAGGCGTTTCTTGTGGTTGCGGGGGCTCGCTACCGCTTGCGCCGGCCCGTCGCGGGGCCAAATGACCGCGGTAATCGAGAGTCCGCGCTTCATCAGCTGGCCGAGCGAACACACCAGTGCGTTGGCTTGCCGTTCGGGAAAGCCTGCCGTAACGAGTTCCTCGATGGCGGCGCGAGGGTCAGTCGCGGAACTCCCGCTCGGCGATGCTTGAAAGCTCCACTGGCGGCCGGTCTCGGCGTGCACCGAACCGCCCTTCGCCGCCGAGAGCGACGATATGCGCCGCCCGCCAGGAGCCCAGGCATTGTGCGCATTGCGATAACCGATCCGCGCATCGCCGCGCCGCGCCCTTCCAACGTTCCGGCAAACGTCGTGGCCCGCGCTCGCGAAACCGCCGCCATCCCGGCCGGCCGGACCGCGACACCGATCGATCAACCTCACAGAGCGCAGCTCTCGAGCACCAGGTCCCGGCCGAGCGCCCGCACGGCCTCGTGGATGCGGTTCGCGGAAATGCGGTGGCGCGGATCGAGCATCCTGCGCACGGCTTTCTCATCGATGCCGAGGCGGGCGGCCAGCGCCACGCGGGTCGTCCCGGTTTCTCGCAGCGCCAGTGCCAGCGCTGCCTTCACCGCGGTGTCGGCGGGCACGGTGACCAGATGCTCGCCCGCACGACGCGTGCTGGGGTAAGGGATCGATTCCCGGTCGTCGACACGGCCGGCGATGGCCTCCTCGAGCGCGTCGGTGGCCTCGGCCAGTGCTTCGGTTTCGTCGGCGCCGGACGTCAGACACTCCGGCAGATCGCGGAACGAGACGACAATCTCGTCGCCTTCGGTGCGCTGCAATTGCGCGGGATAGACGAAGCGCATGGTTGGCTCCTCCATTCGGGCCTGGCGACCGTCGCTCCCTTGGAGAGCTTGCTGGCGGATCACCGGAAAGTCCCTCGACAAATCCAAGGGCCGTCTACTGCAGGATCGGTCTCAGCCAATCGCGTGTGACGGGCTCGCGTTCGCTCCGCC
>JAPOZD010000418.1 GCA_026706245.1 Alphaproteobacteria bacterium | reverse complement strand
CGTGCTGGGCACGACCAACAAGGGCGACGCCTTCGACTACCCCATGCCGGACGGCTCCAGGATCGACCGGTCCGGGGAGATCATCGAGGGCTACCGGCAATTGAGGCTGGACGCGCTGATCGGCATTGGCGGCGACGGGAGCTTCGCGATATTGCGCCGGCTAGCACAGCAGGGCGGCATCCGCCTGGTCGGCATTCCGAAAACCATCGACAACGATGTGGGCTCGACCGAGTCGGCCGTCGGCCATGCCAGCGCGGTTGCCGCCGCCACCGAGGCGCTCGACCATCTCCAGCCGACGGCGGCGAGCCACGACCGGGTGATGGTGCTGGAAGTGATGGGCCGGGATGCCGGCCATATCGCGCTTTCGGCGGGCATTGCCGGCGGAGCCGACGCCATCCTGATACCGGAGATTCCGGCCGACCTTGCGCATGTCGCCGCGAAGATACAGGCGCTGAAGGCGCATGGACGCAATTTCGCGCTGGTGGTCGTTGCGGAGGCCGTGCGCACCGAGGCGGGCGAGGCCGTGCGCCAGGCCGCCGGCGGGAGCGCCAGTTACGGCGGCATCGGGCATTGGGTGGCGGCACGGCTCGAGGAGCTGACCGGCGCGGAGACCCGCGTCGCCGTGCTGGGGCACATTCAGCGCGGCGGCAAGCCGATCGCGCAGGACCGGCTCATCGCATCCGCATTCGGCGTCCACGCCGTGGATGTCCTGGCGGAGGGCCGCCACGACCGGCTGGTGGCATGGCGCAACCGGACCGTCATCGACGTGCCGTTGGAGGACGCGATCAGGACCTACGCCGCCGTCGATCTGGACGGCCCGCTGGTGCATACCGCGCGTTCGCTCGGCATCTCTCTCGGCGACGGCGTCCCTATGCCCTGAGCCGCTCGTTTTCGGGATCGTGCGGCGACTCCGGAATGACGCGGGCCGGTCTCTGCGCGCCGAGGATGTCGATCGTGAGCCCGGTGCCGACCGCCGCTGCCTCGGGGCGCAGATAGGCGAGCGCCAGGCTTCGACCGACTGTGTGGCCGTAAACGCCGGAGGTCGCCCGGCCGACCATCTCGCCGTCCAGATACAGCGGCTCGTTTCCCCAGGGGTCGGCGTCTTCCGTGTCCACCTCCAGGGTCGCGAACGCCTGCGGCACGCCTTCCTCCTGCTGCCGGATGAGGGCGTCGCGACCGATGAAGGCCGGCTTGTTCAACGCGATGAAACGGTCGAGCCCGGCTTCGAAGGCCGAATATTCCGTGGTCAGGTCCATGCCCCACATGCGGTAGGATTTTTCGACCCTGAGGGATTCCATCGCCCGCATCCCGACGCCGCCAATGCCGAATTCCGCGCCGGCCGCCATGAGCGCGTCATAGAGCCCTGTCTGGTATTCGATCGGGTGGTGGAGTTCCCACCCGAGCTCGCCCACGAAATTGACCCTGAGCGCGCGGACCGGCGCCATGCCGACGCGGACATGACGGCCGGTAAGCCAGGGGAACGCCTCGTTGGACAGGTCGGTCTCGGTCAGCTTCTGCAACACGTCGCGGGAACGGGGCCCCACCAGCACCAGCACGCCGTGGCGTTCGGTGATGTTTTCGAGACCGACCGAGCCGTCGCCCGGCAGCGCCTTGGCAAGATAGTCATGGTCGAAACGCTCGGCCGCGCCGGAGGACACCAGGTAGAACTCTTCCGGCCCGTCGCGCATGATCGAGAACTCGGACCGCACGCCGCCGGTCGAGGTCAGCGCATGGCCGAGGCGAAGCGCGCCCGTCCTCTTCGGCATCCGGTTCGCGAGCAGGCCGTCGAGGAAAGACTCCGCGCCGGGGCCCGAGACCCGGAACTTGGAAAAACTGGTGATGTCGATGAGGCCGGCCCTCTCGCGGGCGGTCCGGCATTCCTCTCCGACAGGGCCGAACCAGTTGGTGCGCCGGAAGCTCCACTCGTCGCGCCGGGGAACGCCTGAAGGGGCAAACCAGTTGGGCCGCTCCCATCCGTAGCGCTGCCCGAACACGGCTCCGGCCGCCTCGTGGCGGCTGTGGACAGGGCTCGTCTTCGCCGGCCGGGACGCCGGGCGCTCTTCGTCGGGATAGTGGACGGTGAAGACGTTGCGGTAGGCCTCCTCGTTCTTCTCGACCGTATAGCTCTTGTTCGCATAGGCCCCGAAACGGCGGGGGTCCACGGCGAGCAGGTCTATGGGCGGCTCGCCGCCGTCCATCCACTCGGCGAGGAAACGCCCGGCGCCGCCCGCCGCCGTCACGCCGAAGCTGAAGCCCTCGGCGAGCCAGAAGTTCCTCAGGCCGTAGGCCGGGCCGATCAGCGGGTTGCCGTCCGGGGTGTAGGGAATGGCGCCGTTCACCACATCCTTGATACCGGCTTCGCCGAAGATCGGCACCCGGGCGATGGCCGCCTCGACATGAGGCTCGAGCCGCTCCAGGTCGCCGGGGAACAGCTCCTGGCCGAAATCGTCCGGCACGCCGTCCACAAAGCAGGCCGGCGCGCCCGCCTCATAGGGGCCGAGGATCAGCCCGTCGCGCTCCTCGCGGAGATAGTAGGAGGCGTCGCTCTCCCGCAACACCGGCATCTCCGGCAGCCCCTCGGCATGGCGGGCCGTCAGCGCCGGGTGGGAGTCGGTGACGATATACTGGTGCTCCACCGGGATGACGGGCACGTCGATCCCGACCATCGCCAGCGTCTGGCGGCACCAGGCGCCCGTCGCCGTTACCACATGTTCGGCGGTGATCTCGCCCTTGTCCGTGACGACCCGCCAGGCGCCGTCCGGCTCCGGCCGGATATCCACGACCTTCGTGTGGCGGTGGATTTCCGCGCCGCCCGCGCGGGCGCCGGCCGCAAGCGCATTGGTCAGATCGACCGGGGCCACATGGCCGTCATGCGGGTGGAAGAGGGCGCCCACCAGGCCCTGCGTGTTAGCGAGCGGCCAGAGCGAACGGATTTCGTCGAGCCCGATCATCTCGAACGGCACGCCGATGGTGTTCGCGGTGCCGCAATATTTGCGGTACTCGTCCATGCGGTCGCGATTGGTCGCGAGCCTGAGATTGCCGGTGACGTGAAAGCTCACATCCTGCCCGGTCTCGGCTTCGAGCGTCTTGTAGAGATCGACCGAATACTTGTGGATCTGGCCGACGCTGTAGCTCATGTTGAAGAGCGGCAGCAGGCCCGCCGCGTGCCAGGTGGAGCCGGCCGTCAACTCGGATTTTTCGAGCAAAACGGTGTCGGACCAACCGAGCTTTGCGAGATGGTAGGCGATCGAGACGCCGACGCAGCCGCCGCCGACAACCACAGCCCGGGCGTGAGTGCGCATGGGTGGGGCTCCTTCCCTCACAGGTCTGCGGACCCTGCCGCAAGCGGCCGGCGGCAGGCGTTCCATTCGCGACATCGAATATGCCTGTCACGACAAGCTGTCGCATAGGGGAAACTCTTCGTCGCGCGCGGACTGCAAGCGGCCTCCGGGGCGGGGGACCTTCGCCGGCATGAAGATCGACGGCTTTTCAATCGAG
>JAPOZD010000111.1:3429-3516 GCA_026706245.1 Alphaproteobacteria bacterium | reverse complement strand
CGGAGCCCTATGTCATGGGCTCGCATGCCACATGCTCGGGCGCCTGGGCGAGCGGCCCGGAGGACTGCGCGCCGGCGGACTACCAGT
>JAPOZD010000111.1:0-3360 GCA_026706245.1 Alphaproteobacteria bacterium | reverse complement strand
CCGGCGGCACCGCCCACAAATTCTCGTCAGGGTCCTTTACGGAGGGCCGGATCGCCGGAAAGGCGGCGGTCAACTACGTCAACGACCTGAAGACCGACCGGCCCCAGGTGAGCGAGCAGGAATATGAGGAGCTGAAGCGGGTCGTCTTCCAGCCTCTGGAGACCTACAGGGTCGGCCGCAACGAGATCGTCGCGGGCACGGTCTCGCCGAGCTACATCCTGCCGATTCACGGTCTCCAGCGTCTCGAGAAGATCATGGACGACTATGTCGGCGGCATCAGTTCGAACTACGTCACGAACGAACCCATGCTCACCCGCGGGCTGGAATTGCTGGGCATGCTGAAGGAAGACCTCGGCAGTCTCGGGGCCGAGGACCTTCACCAGTTGCAGCGGGCGTGGGAGCTCCACCACCGGGTGCTGGCCTCGGAGTCGGTAACGCATCACACGATGTTCAGGACGGAAACGCGGTGGCCGGGATATTACTACCGGGCCGATCATCCGAAGCTGGATGACACCGACTGGCACTGCTTCACCCTGTCCCGCTACGATCGGGAATCCGGGGAATGGACCTTGGAAAAGGCCCCCGTCCACCACATCATCGACTAGCCCCAACTTCCCGCCCCGGTAACGTCCCGTGTCAACGCTGATCGCCCCGCACGGCAATGCCGCCCTGAAGCCCCTGCTGCTGCCCGAGGAGGAGCGGGGCGAGGGCCTGAAGCGGGCGCGCACCCTGAAACGGCTGCCCTTGTCCAGTCGCGAAGTCTCGGACCTCTTCATGCTCGCCATGGGCGCCTACACGCCGCTTGAGGGCTTTATGGGCGCGGCAGACTGGCGCGGCGCGTGCGTCGATATGCGGCTGGAGAACGGGCTCTTCTGGCCGCTGCCCATCACCCTTTCCTGCGACGGGGACTTCGCCGTCGCCACAGGCGACGAAGTGGCGTTGACGGACGAAGGAGGGAAGATCCTCGGCATCCTCTCGGTCACCGAGAAATACACCATCGACAGGACCCTCGAATGCCGTGAGGTCTATCGCACCGCCGACGAAGCCCACCCGGGCGTCGCCAAGGTAATGGCGCAGGGCTCCGTCAACCTGGCGGGCCCGGTTTCGGTCTTCTCCGAAGGGCATTTCCCCGAGACCTATCGCGGTCTTTACCTGCGCCCTGCCGAAACCCGGTCGCTGTTCGCCGAAAAGGGCTGGTCCACGGTCGCCGCCTTCCAGACCCGCAACCCCATGCACCGCAGCCACGAGTTTCTCGCCAAGGTCGCCATCGAGGTGTGCGACGGGCTGCTCATCCACCAGGTCCTCGGCGCGCTCAAGGAGGGCGACATTCCGGCCGAGGTCCGGGTCCGCGCCATCGACTGGCTGGTCGCCAACCACTTTGCGGACGGGAAGGTCGTCCAGGCCGGCTACCCCATCGAGATGCGCTATGCCGGCCCCCGGGAGGCGCTGTTGCATGCGCTGTTCCGCCAGAATTTCGGCTGCTCGCACCTGGTGGTGGGGCGCGACCATGCCGGGCTCGGGAGCTACTACGGACCCTATGACGCACACCGCATATTCGACGAGATCGGCGAAGACAGCCTCGCCATCCGGCCGTTGAAGATCGACGACACGTTCCATTGCTTCGACTGCGGGGGCATGGCGACCGGCAATGTGTGCTTCGCCGCCGATAGGGGGAAGAACCCTCCGGGCGAGGAGGAGCGCTATCGCATGGTGGCGGCGGTGGCCACGGGCGCTGCCGCGGACCGGCCTTGCGCGCAAGCGGACGACGGCAAGCTCCGCATCTCGGGCACCCGGCTGCGCGAGATGTTCGCGAACGGCGAAACGGTCCCGCCCGAATACAGCCGCGACGGCGTGGTCGCCATCCTCCAGGCCCATTACGACGCCGCTTGATTTCGCGGCGGTTCCGGTCCATCTAGGACGGCATATTGGGCCGGAGGACGCAGCCGATGTTCATTCAGACCGAGCAGACCCCCAATCCCGCAACGCTGAAGTTCATTCCTGGCGTGCAGGTCATGGCGCGCGGCACGGCCGACTTTCCCTCGCCGGAGGGCGCCGAGCGCTCGCCGCTCGCCCAGGCGCTGTTCGATGTGCCGGGGGTGAGGGCGGTGTTTTTCGGCAGCGATTTCGTGACCGTCAGCAAGGACGATGCGCGCGACTGGCAGACGCTGAAGCCGATGATTCTCGGCGCCATCATGGACCACTTCATGGCCGGCCGCCCGGTCATCCTGGCCGGTGACGAAAGCGACGTCGATGACGGCGCGGAGGACAGCGAGGTCGTCTCCCAGATCAAGGAGCTGCTGGAGACGAGGGTTCGCCCGGCGGTGGCGCAGGACGGCGGCGACATCGTCTTCCGCGCCTTCGAGGACGGCGTGGTCTATCTGAGCATGCAGGGCGCCTGCGCCGGCTGCCCGAGCTCGACGGCGACGCTCAAGATGGGCGTCGAGAACATGCTCCGCCACTACATCCCGGAAGTCGAAGCGGTTTACCCGGTCCCCTGAGGACGCCCCGGGCGGAGACTGCCCGCCGGCGGCGCCCCTCATCGTCTCATGGTCGAACTCGCGCTCGATTGCGCGTCCGATGCCTGCTCCGTCGCCATAGCGCGCGGCGGAAAGGTGATTGCGAGCCACTGGCGGCCCATGGCGCGCGGCCATGCGGAGGCGGCTCCGGTCATGGTGGAGCGCGCCATGGCGGAAGCAGGTGCGGCGTTTTCAGAGCTTTCGCGAATAGTCGTCACACGGGGCCCCGGCTCCTTCACCGGCATCCGCATCGCGCTGGCGGCGGCGCGCGGCCTGGCGCTCGTCACCGGAGCCGACATTGTGGCCGTGCCGACCTTCGAGGCGCTGCGGCCGGCAGAGCCGCCCGAAGGCCGCCTGTTCGCCGTGCTCGATACCAAACGCGGCAGCCTTTACGCCGCTGAACTTTCCGGCTCCGCCGAGCCGTTTGTCGCGACGGCCGGGGACTTGGCCGCCGAAGCGCCGTTCTCCGTCACCGGCGATGCGGCGGCCGCGCTCGCGGCGCTTGCGCCGGGTGCGGTCCGGGCGCTCGCACCCGCATTGCCGGACGCCGCCCGGCTTCTCGGCAGGACATTGCCGGCCGGTCCCGTCTCGCCGCTCTACCTCACCCCGCCGCATACGGGGCCCGTCCGGCGGTGATCGCGGCGGACCCCTCCCACGCCGAAGTCATCGCGGCCATCCACCGCGCGGCTATGCCGGAGTCCGCGTGGTCGGCGGACGCCTGGCGCAGCCTGCTCGCCGCACCCGGCGCACGCGCCCGCATCGCCATGGACGGAACGGCGCCTGCCGGTTTCCTGCATCTGCGCCGCGCCGGCGATGAAGCGGAAGTAGTGATGGTCGCGACCCA
>JAPOZD010000402.1 GCA_026706245.1 Alphaproteobacteria bacterium | reverse complement strand
CGGGCGCGAAGCGCGGTCCAGTCGGCTTCGAGCGCCTGGGAGCGGCTCCGGCTCCGCGCCTGCTTCTCCGCTTCCGCCGCCAGCCGCGCATCGTCGGCCTCCAGCGCCCCGGCCCAGCGGCGCTGCATGTTGCGGCGAAGGCCCTGGAAGGCGTCGTAGCCGAGTCCGGAGACGCGGGGATGATGCCTGCCGTCCTCGCTGCCGCGCCTGCGGCTGCGCAGGAAGACGCGGACCCGGTTCAGCACGTTGCGGTGCCGGTCGAGCGTGCGGCGCACCTCGCCGACCGCCTCCGGATCGGCGGCGGGCTCTGCCGGCGCCGCGATGGCGTTCCATTCCCGCTCGATTTCCTCCATGTCGGCAGCCAGCGCGACGGCGGTCGCGAGGTCGGCGCTGCGGTTTGTCCGCCTGTCGGCGGCGGCGGCGATGCGCAGGGATGCGGCGCGGTCGGCATGCCGGCGCGCTGCCGGACCGCGGGCTCCTGCCAGGTCCTGCGGTCCGGTCCCCGCCGTTCCCGGGCCGAGGCTGTCATTGGCGGCGCGCGCTTGCGGCACGGGCTCGCGCCCGATCTCGATCTCGCCTTCGAGCTCCATCTCCAGGCGCTTCTCGGCCAGCAGATGGTCCATGGCGGCTTCCTTGGGCTGCGAGCGCCCGCAGAGCTGCCCGAGCGAGGCCAGGATTTCGTCGTCGCTCACCTCGCGGCCGGGATCGCCGTCGGGCGTGGCGCCGGCGATGCCGACGGCGACGCTGCGGCGGTCGGCGACCGCCTCCAGATGGAGCGTGTGGCGCGTACAGGCGGGATAGGTGGACTCGCGCGCCATGCCCTCGTCCAGCAGCAGGAACGCCGCGTCCACCGTCATGCCCTGGGCGGAGGTGGCGGTCGTGGCATAGCCGTGGTCGAGCAGGATTTCGCCGACATAGGTGCGGATCTCCTCCGGCGCGAAGCTGATCGTGCGCTTGTCGGCGGTCCGCACGGTGAGGCGGCATTGCGGCGTTCCGTCCATGCCCCGGCGCTGCTCGATGCCGGTCACGGTGACGACGTCGCCGGTATAGAGTTGGAGATCGATGACCGGCGTGCCGATGCGCAGCCGCTCGCCCAGCCGTACCTCCAGGTTCGCCTCGACCGCCTTGCCCCGCTCGTCGATCCGGTGGACCCGGATAACGGTGGACTGTGTCTCGTCGGCCTTGCCCCGTGCGGCCGCGCGCCTGGCGAGGACGGCATGATGATGAGCCCGCAGGAGTGCGGACAGCGCCCGGACGTCGGCGCGGGTCCGCGCCATGACGATGGTGCTGTGCCCGGGGTTCTCGGCCGTATAGGCCGTCCAGCGCGCGACCAGGTCGTGCAGGGCCTCTTCCTTGCCCTCGGCCAGCCCGAAGCGGCCGCGCCTGTGCAGTTCCCTGAAGGCCTGGTGCATGGCGCCGTTGCGCAGCAGCGCTGACAGGCCGAGCTGCCACGGGCGCTTGATCGATATCCGCCCCTTTCCGGCCTTCCGGCGCTGGCGGTTCATCTCCGTGAAGCGCTCTCTTGCGGCGTCGCGCTCCTCCCGGGTCATCGCCGCCGCCGTCTCGATGGCCTCTTCGGGAGACAGGCCGTCCACCTCTCGCAGCCAGTCTTCGAGCGTCGCTTTCTGGCGGCGGATGCGGTCGATGCGCACGCTGCCGACCGCGTCGCGCACGATGCGCATGCCGGGCCCGGCTTCGATGGGCTGTTGCTGCTGCGTGTCGCCGACCAGCACCAGCTTGCAGCCCGTCGTCTCCGAGAGCTGCACCAGCTGCAGCGTCTGGCGCGTGGAGAGCATGCCCGCCTCGTCGACCACCAGCACCGTGTCGGCGTCGACGGTCTTCGCGCCGCTGCGCACTTCGCGCAGGAACGGATAGACGGCCGAGGGCGGCGCCGTCATGGCGGTGGCGAGTTCCATCGCCTGCCTCCAGGGCACGGCGAGCGCGCGCACAAACTTGCCTTCCGCACGCCAGAGATCGGCCAGCGGGTGCAGAACATGAGACTTGCCGGCGCCGGCCGCGCCCTCGATCAGGGCGAGCCGCCCGGGACAGGCGGCGGCATGGTGGATGGCGCGGACCTGTTCGTCGCTGTATTGGCGCCCCTTGTCCCGGAGCGCCTGGAGCTTCACGTCGACCTTCTCCTCCGGCACGGCGTGGGACCTGTCGGCGACGGAGAGGTGCGAGAGCCGCGTCAGCGTGTGCTCGGCCAGAAGCGTGTCCCGGGTGGTGAAGATGCGCTTGTGCGCCATGCCGGCCTGCGCATCCGCATTGGGCTCCTTGTATTCGAGCGGGACCAGGTCGGCGCCGGCGAGGCTGAGCTCGTGCCATCGTTCCACCGCATCGCCCGAGACGGCGCCGGCGAGCGCGTTCTCGACCTTCTCGACGATGTCCGGCTGCCGGAAGACGGCGTCCATGCGCGCGAGCTTCGCCGGGATCGCCGCGATCTCCTCATGGGCCGCGTCTATGAACTCCTGGCCGATCTCCGCGACCGGCATCTCGCGGATGCGCTGGCGCTGCTCCTCGATATCGACGATCTCCGCGGCCTCCTCGCGGAACCGCGCGATGTCCTCCTCCGTGGTGACGCCTTCGGCCTTGCGCCGGCGCGTCGCGAGCGTCGCGGCCGCCATCTGCGCCGGGTCCGAAAGCGCCTCTTCGCCGAGATGCTCGGTGACCGTGGCGACGATATCGGCCGTGCGCTTGCTCCATTCCCGTTCCAGGTCCGGGTCCATGGCGGCGACGCGGGTGTACTGGCCCTCCGGGCCGTGGCGCTCCATCTCGACATCGAGGCGCGTGCGCATCAGATGGGCCAGGTGGCTGCGGAATGCGGCGCCGGCGGCCTTCTGCCAGGCGTAGAGGGGATGGCCGTGCAGCGCGCGGAACTTCCCGTCGGAATGCGTCTTCACGAGGTTGAAGATCGTGGAATGCACGTGCAGCTGCGGGTCGGCGTCGCGCGAGGTGCGGTGCAGGAAGGTTGCGGCCATCATGTCGCCGGTCTCGACGCGCAGCTCCGCGACGGTCGGGCCTGCGCGGGTCGTGGCGCAGTGCTCGAATACGGTCTTTCTCAGTGCCTCGCGCGCTGCATCGATGACGGCGCGCTCGATCTCCTCGCGCTCGTCGGCGCGCGAGATCGCCCAGAGCGCCGAGATCGACTTGTCGGCGGAGAACGTCAGGTCGAAGCCGGGCGAGCGCCTCTCCGAGCCGGCGTTGCGAACCAGGTTCGTGCCGTCGAGCTCCGGAGAGAAGCCCTTGGCCAGCGCGTAGAACTTCTTGTCGTATACGATGCCGCCGTCCTTCAGGCCGAAGAGCCCGGCCGGGTTGTACCACTCGCCCGGGCGCTCCTTGCCGCCGCCCGTGTAGTAGCCCTCGCGCGCATCCGGGCCCTTCTCCTCCTTGACCTCGTGGCCCTCATGCGCGGCCTGGCTCTCGATGTAGTAGGTCGGGACCGCCATCTTCGCGAGCGTCGCTACCATGGCGCGCGAGGGCTACTACACGGGCGGCGGCAAGGAGCGCCCGGGCGAGTGGTACA
>JAPOZD010000012.1 GCA_026706245.1 Alphaproteobacteria bacterium | reverse complement strand
TCTCCGCCGCCGGCCTCATCAACGCGCTCCACCTGACCGGCCGGCGCATCCAGGACTGCCGCATGGTGGTGAACGGCGCGGGCGCTTCCGGCATTGCCTGCGTGGACCTGTTCAAGGCGCTCGGCCTGCCGGCGGAGAATGTCGTGCTCTGCGACACGCGCGGCGTCATCTACCGCGGCCGCGCCGAGGGCATGAACCAGTGGAAGTCCGCCCATGCGGTCGAGACGCCGATGCGCACGCTCGAAGAAGCGATGAAGGGCGCCGATATCGCCTTCGGGCTTTCGGTCAAGGGCGCCTTCACCCGCGGGATGGTGGCGTCGATGGCGGAGAAGCCGATCATCTTCGCGCTCGCCAATCCCGACCCCGAGATCACGCCGGAAGAAGTGCGCGAGGTCCGCGACGACGCCATCATCTGCACCGGGCGCTCGGACTACCCGAACCAGGTCAACAATGTGCTGGGCTTCCCCTACATCTTCCGCGGCGCGCTGGACGTGCGCGCCACGACCGTCAACGACGCGATGAAAATCGCCGCCGCCGATGCGCTGGCGGCGCTCGCGCGCGAGGACGTGCCGGACGAGGCAGCGGCGGCCTATCCCGGCAAGCGCCTGCAATACGGGCCCGACTATGTCATTCCCGTGCCGTTCGACCCGCGCCTGATCGTCAACGTGCCGGAGGCCGTGGCGCGCGCCGCCATCGACACGGGCGTGGCGCAGAAACCGATCGAGGACTGGCCCGCCTACCGGGCCGTGCTCGCCGCCCGCCTCGACTCCACCTCGGGCAGCCTCCAGCGCATCTATGCCGAGGTGCAGGCCGCGCCGCGCCGCGTGGTGTTCGCGGAGGGCGAGGAGGAGCGCGCTATCCGCGCCGCGCTCGCTTTCCGGGCGCAGGGCTTCGGCACACCGGTGCTGGTCGGGCGGGAGACCATCGTCAGGGGCCAGATGGAGCGGCTCGGCATCGCGCCCGGCGAACCGCTGGAAATCCACAATGCCGCGCTCTCGGAAGACAATGCGCAATACATCGCCATGCTTTACGAGCGGCTCCAGCGCCAGGGCCACCTGCAGCGCGACGTGCAGCGCATGGTGCATCAGGACCGCAACTGCTTCGCCGCCTGCATGGTGGCGGCGGGCGCGGCCGACGCCATGGTGACGGGCCTCACCCGGTCCTTCCAGGTAAGTTTCGCCGGCGTGCGCCAGGTGCTGGAGCCCGTCGCGAATTCGACGCCCTGCGGCGTGACCCTCTATGTGAACCGCAACCAGACCGTTTTCGTCGCCGACACGACCGTGAACGAGCGGCCCGGGCCGGAACAGCTTGCCGACATCGCAACGGCGGCGGCCGGCATGGCCCGCGACATGGGCGCCGAGCCGCGCGTCGCCCTGCTCTCCTTCTCCAATTTCGGCAACCCGCCCTTCGGCGAGGCCGCCCATGTGCGCGAGGCGGTATCCGTGCTCGACGGGCGCGGCATCGATTTCGAGTATGAGGGCGAGATGTCGGCGGACGCCGCGCTCGACGAGGAGCTGATGCGCCAGCTCTATCCCTTCGCGCGTCTTTCCGGGCCCGCCAATGTGCTCGTCATGCCGAGCCTGCACGCCGCCAACATCTCGGCCAAGATGCTGCAGATGCTGGGCGGCGGGGCGGTGATCGGCCCGGTCCTGCTCGGGCTCTCCAAGCCGGTCCAGATCGTCCAGATGGGCGCCAAGGTGTCCGAGGTCGTCAACATGGCCGTGTTCGCCGCCCACGCGGCAGGGAACGGCCGGGGTCAGTAACCCCGGCCCGGCAGCGTCTCGTGCAGGGGGCGCACGCGGGGGTCCAGTTGGCGCTCTGTGTAGTAATCGCCTGCGGGCTTCCAGGCGTCGAACACGCGCCTGAGCTCGCCCACCGGCTCCTCGTGGATATCGACCCTGAGATCGACCAGCGGAAAGCCGTGCCCGCCCCAGGCGACGAGGGCGGCGGAGTTCTGCCCGCCATGCTGGCCGCCGGCGTCGCGCCCGGCTTCGAGCGCGGCGAGCAGGCGTTCCGCCAGCGAGCCGCCCTGAAAGCCTGCCTCTATGGCGTCGAGCACATGCTCGCCCACCAGCACATTGCCGAGCGCGATCAGCCCGTCGCGCACATGGTGGCCGGCGAAGTCGCGGTTCTCCCTGCCGGTGCGCGCGGCCGCCCGGCCCTCGGCATCGATGATCCCCAGTTGCCGGTATTCCGGGTAGGGATCGGTAGCGACGAGTCCGTCGATCACCGCTTCGGCCGGGCAGCCATTGGCCAGCAGGTCCTGCGCCAGCCGGCCGAGGCGGTAATCGGCAATCGCCATGATGGCGACCGCGCCGAGGCGCGAGACATGCGGCACGCGCACGCCGACGGCGAGCGAGCGCGTTGCGGTGGCGATGCCGAGCTCGCCGGTGGCCGCGTCGCGCGCAATGCAGGTAAAGGTCATCGGTTCCCCTCCTCGCCCCCGTGAAGCCTTATGCCCCTCCGGCGAGCGGATCACACTCTAGCGCAGGCCGGCGAAGAAGGACGAGATGTCGGCGGCATCGGGAACCGGGGATAGCCCCGCTTTCGCGGGGGCGATGAAGGGGGTGCGACAATATGTTCGATAATTTTAGGTAATATTTCTTTATTCAAGGTCTGAAGCAGGAAACTCGTGCTATGATGGGTCCAAGGGAAGCGGCATCCGGAGCCGCGTCCCGCCCGCGCCGGCCCGGTGCGGAACGACCCCGATTCAGCCGACAGGTGAGGTGCGTCCTGCGCCTGCCTCGCGCGCGGGCAATCAGGCGCGCGAACCGCGCCGGCGCCAACACGCGCCCGCGCCGGCACAGGCGCCCGCGCGGGATACGCGCGAATTAGGGTCCCGCCGCTCCGGGCAGCCGGGCGGCGGCGCCAACGCCGCCATTCGTAATGTTCGCCGCGTTCAACGCGGCGGCGAAAGGAACGGAACGGAGTGGAACGAAACGGGATGGAGGGACGACATGCCACCGGAAAACTCCTCCGCTCACGGAGGAAGGGGACTCAAGGACGGGCGGACCTCATGCCCGGACAGGTCACAGCATATGCGCTGCGCGCATGCCGATCATGACATCTCATGACGCATCTGCACGGAGTCCCGCCGGCCCGCATGACAAAACATGACATCCCATGACGTGCTCGACAGGTGTTCCCGTCCCGGCGGCAGGCGCGAGGCCCGCATGCGGCGCCGTCGGAACGGCCTCCGCCCTAAAACGCCGACGCCCATCGCTTGAGCAGGGCCCGCTCCAGGTCCCGCGCCCGTTCGAGCCAGGCCTCGCCCCGCTCCCGCTCTTCCTCTCCCGGCTCCGGGCCGAGCGCATCGAGACGCCGGCGCTCGTCGAGGTCGCTAGTGAAGAGCGCGAAGACCAGACGTCGTCCGGACGCCGCGTGGAGGTAGCCGGCAAGGCCGCGCCCGTAATACATGCTGCCGGTCTTGGCCCAGACGCGGAACGCCAGCGCCGGTTCCTTGTCCCAGCCGGCGGTAATGCTTCCGTTCTCAGGTGATGGATGGTGATTTCAGCGATTGAGCGTTCGCT
>JAPOZD010000023.1 GCA_026706245.1 Alphaproteobacteria bacterium | reverse complement strand
AGATGGCGGCTGCGCTGCGGACGGGCGCGGATGTGGTGATCGCCGGGCGCGCGACGGACACGGCGGCGATCTCCGCGCTGCCGCTGATGAGGGGCGAGCATGAAGGAGCCGCCTGGCACGGCGCCAAGATCGGCGAATGCGGCGCGCTCTGCTCCACGCGCCCGATGAGCGGCGTGATCGGCCTCGAGTTCGACGGCGCCGGCTGCACGGTCGAGCCCCATGCCGACGGCGCGCGCTGCACGCCGGAGTCCGTGGCCGCGCACATGCTTTACGAGAACGCCGACCCGTTCATCCTCCATGAGCCGGGCGGGCATCTGGATGCGCGCGGCGCGGCATACGAGGCGCTGGACGAGCGGCGGGTGCGCATCTCCGGCTCCCGCTGGGTCGCGTCCGAAACCTACACGGTGAAGCTGGAAGGGGCGCGGCTCGCCGGCTACCAGACAACGGCGCTCGCGATCCTGCGCGACGGGCGCTATGTCGCCAATGCAAGGCGCTGGCTCGACCGGCTGGAGGCGTTCCTCGGCCGCGAAATCCCGGCCCGCACCGGCCTCGGGCCTCGCGAATACGCCATCGAGTTCCGGCTGATCGGCGTCGATGCGGCGCTCGGCCCGCTTGAGACCAGGGCGTCCGATCCGGTCGAGGTTGGCGTGCTCGCCATCTTCACGGCTGCCACGCAGGCCACCGCGACCGAGATTGCCCGGCTCGCCAACCCCTTCCTGCTGCATTTCCCGCTGACCGATGAGGAGGACCTGCCGACCTTCGCCTTCCCCTATTCGCCGGCGGAGACCGAGCGGGGGCCGCTCTACGAGTTCGCCCTCAACCATGCGATGCGGCTCGATGACCCGATGGAGGCGTTCCGGCTGGAAGTCACGGAGGTCGGCAATGGGCCGGCTGGGTGATGCGGTGCGCGCGGTCCGGTCCAAGAATGCCGGGCCGTTCATGGTCACGGTGGACATTTTCTGCGGCACGGACGCAGCCTTCCAGTGGGTCAATGCGGCGGTCCCGACCGCGGCGGTCGCGCGGCTCTACTGCGTGGACCCGGAGCGGGTCGGGCGCTACGAGCTTCCGGGAATCCGCGCGGTGAAATTCAGCTTCCCCCGCCCCGTGCCCCAGGGAAGCCGCGGCGACCGCGACATGCACGGCGCGCAATGGGCGATGCTGCTGGCGGAGGCCGAATTCGGCGATCCCGGCGGAAGCGTGATCGGTTCGGATTGAAGCGGACTTGTCTGCCGATACCATTAGCGGACGCCGGCAACGGAGAACGTCGATGCCCATGCACAATCCGCCGCATCCCGGCGGGATCGTTCGGCGGCGATGCCTCGAACCGCTCGGCCTAAGCGTAACCGAGGCCGCAAGAGGTCTTGGCGTCACGCGCCAGGCCCTGTCCCAACTGGTCAACGAGCGCACCGGCATTTCGGTCGATATGGCGATTCGGCTATCGAAGGCTTTCGGCTCAAGCCCGGAGACCTGGCTGCGCATGCAGATGGCCTACGACCTCTGGCAAGCACGGGCGCGCGCCGACCGGATTTCGGTGGAGCGCTTCGCGGCGTAAAGGATGCCTGAAATGAGGGCGGAACCTGCGATGCGCCTCATTCTCGAAGCGGATGATCGTTCGCGCCGGCGACCACGCTTGCGGTAGCCGGTTTCGGCTCCCTCTCCGGCGCGGCGGCATCCCTCGGCGGTCGCAACCCGCGGGACTTCAGACGACCTTCGCGGCCCTGAGCGCGGCGATCTTTTCCGGGCTGTAGCCGAGGCCGCCGAGCAGCTCGTCCGTGTCCGCGCCCATGGCCGGCGCCGGACGGGCGGGCGGCGCCGCGCCGGTGCGGATCGGCGGGCCGACGGAGCCGACGCGGCGGCCGCTCGGATGCTCCACCCAGAGATGGCGCCCGGTTTCGGTCGGGAAGGGCGCATCCATGGCGCTCGCAATATCGTTGACCGGCGCGACCGGCACCCGGCCCTGAAGCGCTTCCAGCCATTCGGCCGTCGTCTTCGCGGAGAGCGCCTCGTCGAGCATTTCCGTCACCGTCTCGCGATGGGCGAGGCGGGCGGCGAAATCCCGGAAGCGCGGGTCGTCCTTCCATTCCGGGCGGCCGAGCGCATCCGCCAGCTCGCCCCAGAACTTCTCCTTGTTGCACATGATGAACAGCCAGCCGTCGCGCGTGCGGTAGAGCTGCGAGGGCGTGAGGTTCGGATGCGAGGAGCGCGGCTCGCGGCCTTGGACGACGCCCGCGGTCAGATACCAGCAGGCGAGGTAGCCGAGATTCGACATCGCCGTGTCGTAGAGCGAGACGTCGAGGTCCATACCCCTGCCGCCGGCCCGCGCCGCGAGGATGCCCGAGGTCATGGCGAGCGCCGCCTGCACGCCGGTTGCGAGATCGACCATGGAAAGCCCCATGCGCGCCGGCGGCGTGTCCGGCTCGCCGGTGACGGAGAGATAGCCGGCCTCTGCCTGCATCAGATAGTCGTAGCCGGGCCAGGCGGCGCGCGGGCCCTCGCTGCCATAGGCCGAGAGATGCACGCAGACGATGGCGGGGTTGACCGCCTTCAGCGCCTCGTATGTCAGCCCGAGCTTTGCCGGCCGGTCGCCGCGCAGATTGTCGAGCAGCCCGTCGGCCGCGCGCACGAGGTCGTGAAGCACTTCCCGGCCAGCCTCCTGCTTGAGGTCGAGGGCGAGGCTCTTCTTGTTGCGGTTGAACGCCTGGAAGAACAGGCTGTCGCCCTCGGGCAGCGGGTCCTTCGGGTGGCGCACATAGCGCCCGACATCGCCGCCCTCGGCGATGTTCTCGACCTTGACGACCTCCGCGCCGAGGTCGGCAAGCTGCATCGTGCCGAACGGCCCGGCCCCGTACTGTTCCACCGCGACGACGCGGACCCCCTCCAACGGCAACATCACGCTTCTCCCCGGACCTGGACGCCCCGATGAGGTAGCGCCTCCGTCCGGCCCGGTCCAGCGCGGCCGAATTGCAGCGGGGGCCGAATTGGTGAAACTGCGCCGGCCCCCTTTCGGAGACACCGGAATATGACCGCACCCAAACTCGGCTACCTGCTGCCCACCCGCGAGCGCATCATGAGCGGGGAGAACGAGACCGGGCCGATGCTGGCGCTGGCGGAGCGCGCCGAGGCGCTCGGCTACGACTCGATCTGGATCGGCGACAGCCTGCTCGCGCGCCCGCGCCACGACCCGCTGACCCTGATGGCGGCGGTGGCGGCGCGCACGCGGCGCGTCGCGGTCGGCACGGCCGTGCTGCTGCCGGCGCTGCGCAACCCGGTCGTGCTGGCGCACCAGATCGCCACCATCGACCGCATCGCCGAGGGGCGGGTGATCTTGGGCTACGGCATTGCGGGCGACGTGCCGAATATCCGCGCCGAGTTCGCGGCGGCCGGCGTGCCGTTCGAGAAGCGCGTCGGGCGGATGCTGGAGGGGCTCCGGCTCTGCCGCGCGCTCTGGTCCGGCGAGCCGGTGGACTGGGAAGGGCGCTGGCCGGTGAAGGAGGGCGTGCTCGGGCCGACGCCGCACAATCCGGGCGGACCGCCCATCTGGCTCGGCGCGGGCCACCCGGCGGGCCTCGAACGCGCCGCCCGGCA